>JAUSPI010000153.1 GCA_030655775.1 Syntrophales bacterium | reverse complement strand
TCCTCCCCAAATGATCGGTAAATACCAAACCACTTTAGCAGGAAGACAACGGCTCCGGGTGGTCAATTTTCGGTTATCACTACCCCCTTCTTCTGGTCAATTTTCGGTTATCACAACCAGACATCACGCTTCTTAAAGATTAATTCCGTTATTTTTCTCTTTTTACAACAACCTGATACATATCGTCCTCAAGTTCTGAAACCGATATGACATAATTGTATTGGATGCTGTATGTGGGAATCTCTCCAAAAATCTCCAGTACTTTCTTTTTAGTTAGCACGTGAGAATGGGCTTGGCCCGGTTTGATGTAAATTCCCCCTTGTCTGTCAGCAAGAACTTCTGCAAAGCCTCGTATATTCATTTCCTTGTCCTTTCTCTTGTTCTTCGCTTACAGGGCGCAGAACCTCATAAAGAGATCCGGCTCCTCGCAAAATCTTATTTTGTTAAATGGGATTTTTCTTACAGAACTACCGCAAGGGAGAGAAGTACTGTCCCCCAGACTATCAGGTTCAAAATTGCGAATACTTTCATCTCATCTTCCTTTCTCTGTTGTAGAGGGGAAGACATAGATTTCCCAAAGGGAAATGTCTTCCCCCCTGGGGTTTACTTAGATATTATTGATTGATCGTACTTAAGGTTTATTCCTAAAAAGGAATGTCATCGTCGGCGCCAATAGGGCCCGTCCCATTATCTTCAGAGTGGGATTGCGCGGCGTGTTGGGGTTGTTCATTGCTTGATCCGCCCAACATTTTCATGCTTTGAGCAATAACCTCTGTTGTGTATCGTTTGTTACCACTTTTGTCTTCCCATTGCTTTGTCTGAATCTTGCCTTCAATGTAAATGAGCTTCCCTTTAGTGAGATACTCACCACAGACTTCACCAAGCTTCCGCCATGCAACTACTTTGTGCCATTCTGTTTTCTGAACTTTTTTGCCGTCTTTATCTTTCCACTGTTCGTCAGTGGCAAGGCTAAATGAGGCAACGGGTGTACCGTCCTGGGTATACTTGACTTCAGGATCGGTTCCTAATCTTCCAACTAAAATAACTTTGTTTACCATGATTCTTTTTCTCCTTTTCTTGTTGTTTGATTTGGTTGTTACTGTTGATTGTTTCTTCGATTCTTTAATTCTTTTTTTGGTTGTTTTCCTCCTTTCTTGATTGTTTTTGCACATAAAAAAACCCGACTCGTGTAATCAACATTCCCCAAATCCATGGTCATCAATCAGGTAGAACCTAAAAGAATAGAATGTTTCATCAAAAAATCAGGTTATTAATTGTGCGTATTTGCTACTTTTGTAGATACAGCTCTCCCCTTGAGGAGAATTACTAAATTTTTCCGTCACCGAAAACCACAACTGCCCTGGAATCCACCAGCTAAATAAGTCGCATCAGGCGTAAAAGATCGGGGAAATCCGATGTTTTACATGGCTGTGTAATCTACTTTTTTGAGGGCTACATAATGACTATGTTATGTGTCCTTTGTCTCCCAAATGGGAGCCGCAATAAGTAAAAATCACTTATGCAAATAAACTCTTGTGCTAAAAACAACACTAATGGAGTGTTCCAGCAAAGCTGAAGCACTCCGTAGGGCTATTTTAAAAATACGTTGGTTAGATGGTTGACAAGTTACGCGCCTCTGTTACAAAGTTTTGAACATATTTTCCAGACATGCCATTTTGGGGATAGCGTTATCCGGTAAAATTGTCCGTTCTTATTCTAAGACTATATTGTCTCCTTTCAGCTTATGACAGGATCTTTATCATCACTGTCTGTAACAGGTTTTTTGTCTCCGTTACCGTCGGATTTCTTTACCTTGGTTGCCGAAGCTTTTTTACCTGTCGCTCTGATCCGATCAGGCACCTTTTCCCCTTTCATCTGTAATATTCCCCGAGGTGTTCTGTATTCCGTCTCGCAAACCACACTCATTTCTTCAAGAAGATCGGATAGAGCTATTATACTGTTCTTATACCGGGTAAGTAATGGAATAACCTGTTCAGGTTCAAGAGATATAAGAAGCCTATTTCTTAGTGATTTTATAACCCAGTCCGCATTACGGGCCAGGTCAAGAAGTGAGTAAGTGTCGGGGGTGTTGCAACGTATGACTCTGGCGTTGCGCTCTCTAGCCATTAACTCAAATTTTGAGGGTTCGTGTGAACCTGTGGTCTGAACATTTTCGCTTGGCATTTTCTTTTTTCTCCTTTAATGTGTTTTTTGTTTTTGCTTGTGTTTTTTGTTCGACCTCTTTACTTTTGTAATAGGAGGCTGATGAAATATTTTATGCATGCTCTATTACTAAAGCAAAAGATGTATTTTTTACGGGAAGAAGAATGCCTGACACTAAATTAATCAGAGCCCTCGGTATTTCGAAGGATAAGGCAGATATTGCACTTGAACTCACAATTAAAGATGCCTTGTCTAATTATTTTAACACGCATGAGTGTGATATTGTTGTTGATATAGAAGATAAAACTGCCACACTTTTTTGGAAGGTTCCTCAGAAAGTAGAGATAGAAGAGGCACAGGCAATTGATCCTCATGTTAATTTTTGTGATTCTCTACCCCTTACACTTGATTTTGCCTCTTTCCCAAAGCCTATAGTCGATTCCTGCAGGCGTGTCTTTCCCCGTGTACTGGAAGAAATGAAGGCCAGAGAGCAGTACATACTATGGAAAAGTAATGTCCAAAAGGCTGTGGAGGGTGTCATTGTAGATGTGGATGAAAGCCGGAGATGGCTTGAGGTTGATTTATCAGGGCAGATAGGAATCATGAGAAGAGAAGAATGGATTCCCAAAGAGGCTCATCGCTATAGAAAGGGCCGGGTATTCCTTTTCTATGTTCTAAAGGCTACTTTAGGAAGGAACATTGTCCAGGTCTTCTTGTCCAGATGCAGTATTAACCTGCCCTCCGTGATTCTCAAGCAGAGAATACCCTGGATAAAGTTTCATTGTAGAAAAAGATATGCGGGGTTCAAGTCTTGGGTCCATACAAATTCTAAAGATCAATTTGTGAAGGACGCGGCTATTGCTGCCCGGCAAGAACTAAACGGAGAGGTGATAGAACTTATCCTCTCCTCTCCTCTCCTCTTCCCCCCATTCCCCCCAGTTTAAAAGTACCTTACATAGAGCCTCGGCGGTGCCAGCTGGGACGGCGTTCCCAATTTGTTTTACTTGGTCGGTCTTTGTCCCAGTGAACTTGCAATCCTCCAGCGACATGGCTGTAACCTCTCCCATCCCTCTGCATCATCAAGGCCGCTTACCTTATTGACCTGCAACTCCCCGGTCCAGAGCGTTCGGCAATACTTCATGGGCCCGCACCTCAGAATTGCCGCCTTGACTTCCGGCGCTGTCTGCTTCCTCATGTGCTCCATACCTCCGCTTTCTACCGCACTCAGGGACAGCCCGAAGAAGATCACCATGACCGTCAGAGTTACCCACCAGAGGCAAAAGGGGAGAGTTAGGGGGTTCATAAGTCCTCCATCAATCGTAATTGGAAAAACATTCAGGGCATAACGGATGATGCTTCCAGGGGTGATTCTTTTCTATCCAATATTTTTTCGCAACAAACCGTCCGCAATCACCACATCTTTTTAAATAATTATCTGGGTTTTTTGTTTTTTCCTGCTCTATGGATTCCAAATATTCAGTGTAACTATTCATACCCCGTTCCTCCCTGTCTATCCTTGTGCTGTTTACGCCTTCGAGTAGGGATTTCTCCGCTCTAATACTTAGCGATAGCCACTAATGGTTGGTAATAATTAGTTTTGGTTATCTGCAGTTGTCATCTCTTCATGAGTTGTGGCTTCCTCTACAAAAAGATAATCTTCAATTTTTTTATTTAATTGGTTGATTCGCTGTATGGTTAAATGCTCTTTATCGGCTATGCTGCCCGGAGATATTGAGTCCTCGAATCTTTGAGCAATATCACTATAGCCGTTTGATAAGGACTTTTTCAGGAGTAGGAACGCACCTTTTTTTTGCTGGGAAATTTCAGAGATTACCTTTGTATCCGCTTCACCTATAAAATATTTGTTGGTATATAGATCAGTGGCATTTATGTCGTTAGTGTCCATATGTTCTTCATACGATGTTATTTCGGGCTGGGCATATCGGGACGTACTGAGTTCTTTGCACCGACTAAGAATATATATCCAGGCCCACGCGATTATCGCCGCACTACTCTGCTCTTTATGCCACCGGTTTACTCCATTCATTGCTGCAATATAACCCTCTTGTAATAGGTCCTCGTATGGCATATCTACACTGTTTTCATAGCGTTTCGTTATTGTTTTAACAATTATCGATATTCTCGATATGTACTTTTCCATAATGGATTCCCTCTACGAAAATAACTAATTGCCGGCCGCAAATGATTGATTATTTCCATTCAATTGATCTGAGATTTCTCTGGCAACAAGGGATCTCATCTTTGCTTTCACGCAAGCGCTCAGGATTGTGCTATCAAGTCGCTTCTCCGGTTCGGTTAATTCTTCGTATGCGCGGGACCGAAGCTGATTAATCTTCTCCTGAGGCATAACTCTTATGTGTTCCCTGACGGATAAATGTAGCCTCTCCTCCTCTCTCATTTTATCTGCTTCTACTTGCTTCGCAGCTTTCCTATGCTGTTTGTGCTCATCCTCTTGGTTCTTATCTTCCTGCCATTCCTTGCCCCAATTATTGAGTATGGATTTTGTGAGATATACCCGGTAGCTTTTACCTGCCGTCTCGTTGGCATACAGAATATTTTGTTTTACATATTCAAAACCATGCTTATCCAGGGCTTTGGCTACCAGCTCGTGGATTGTATTCTTCTCGCGGTGCTGTTCGGGCAATAGGGCGATTAAAGCCTCACAGTTTTCCACCTGAGCTTCTGTGATTTCTGTTGCACAGGACTGTGGGGGTGCTGTTTTCTCGGGCTTAGAGGGCTTAGAAGCTTTAGATTTTCTGAATGTAAATATTGCTTGCCCCCGCTTCGGGCGTTTGGTTTGCAGGGTAAGATTCAGTGAAGTTTTGGCATTAATTGTATCAACGGCTGTCGTGATTCTCGGGATAATAACGGCTACATATTTTTGTTTCATCGGTATCTTGGCTGAGAGTTTTAGCGCATTAATGCTCCATTCATTGCGCCCCTGGAATGATTTAATCAGGATTTCATAGAGTCGTACTGCCAGGGGAGAACCGAGCGACTTCATTTGCTGAAAGTCAATATACCGAAAATAATTAGAGTTCTTTATCTGTTCAAGCCATTTAGGGGCAAATCTGATATTGAGATGCCCTGTGCCTTTTTCCAGATCCCATTCGTCTATGATGCCGAAGTTCATAGTCTGGTAATCTTTGCCGTCATAGAATGTACCGGTAAACTTTATTCCCACCATCTTCCAGCGCTCTAAGCTGTCCTTGAGCCGGTCTGCCCATTTTTTTCCCGGCGCAATCCCACATCCCCTCAATATCTCACGTTGTGTCAGGGTTAGCTCCTCTTTCCACCCCGCCTGTTGAGACTGGAGCATGAGATGGTAAAGAAATATTATGTCTGTCCTGGTGGGTGCTTTGTATCCAACCCTGTAGGTGAACCCCTTGCGGTCAGTCCATACTAATCCCGCCCCCGCCTCTTTCTGGTCTTGAAACCAGACGGGGTATTCGTAAAAGTTGATATCCTGCTTAACAAGTTCTTTCATATTTTGAATCTCCTTTGCTGAGAACAGAAAGCGTGGTATCTGAGAATAGAAAGCGTGGTATCTGAGAATAGAATATGCCCGCTGGCCCTTTGGTGGCGTGGGTCTCCCAAACTGGACAAGTATTAGACTACATATTAGACTACTACTACGACTACTGGAGTTTTTAAAAAGCGCTTTTTTAGGGAGTTGTCTTGAGAGTTGTTGTTGTTGTTTCTTCTTGATTAAAAGATAAAACAAAAACCTCGATCCATGATTATGGCTAAGATTATTCTTGCAATTTGAGGGATCTGTTTTTAGAACAGGGGCGGTTATTTCGGAGTGTGAGTGGACTTGATAATTGCTGGGCAGGTGGAGGCCTGCTGGCACAACGTAATAAGCTTCTGTAGATATCTTGTAATATTGGGATGTTATGAAGATGAAGGGGGTGGGATGGATTATAGATAGACCACTGTTATTCAACAATTTTGAGTAAGGGTAAAGACTCTCTCTTAATCGTCGAAGTGCTTCCGGGAAGCTGATGTCCACTTTCCCGTCAAACTCCCCGATTTTGGCCAAGCTGACGTGCCGGTTCATCAAGGTATTGCAGTCTGGGCAGATGGCAACGAGGTTGCCGAATTTCTCGGTAATGGGGGAATAGTCCGCCATGTTGCCGGCAGGCGATTTGGGGGCGCGACAGCGGACGCAATAGAGTTCCCCTGGTTTACAAGGCTGCTTGTTTTTCAGACGGCGAGCCTGAAGAAATGCCACCAGGACATGACCAAGAATCAGCATCGGGCGTTTGTCATCGGTGGTGGTTAGACCGTCCTTGACCCAGTGGCGCACGGTATTTTTGTGAACTCCAAACAGGTTGGCGATCTCTTCCACCGTGTAGGTACGGTGGATTTTTACAAGACGGTGGTTGGGGTGACGTCTTCTCATCGCTCCCATTCCTTCGCCTCTTTACGGGCCGTTTCCAGCTTTACCACCAGAACACGGATTTCGTCATCTGTGTCCCCGGCAATGCGCGCCGCGTTGATAGTTGCTACTTCGTCGGAGGGCCACCCGACCGCCCGAGGGCCGAGGGAGACCGGTTTTGTCCATAACCCTTGTGAAATCCGCAGATAAATGGTGGAGCGGGAAAGCCCCGATGCAAATTTGACGGCTGGGATTCTCAGTATGGTACGCTTCATCTTCAAACCTCCTTGACGAGTATTGGAAATCTTTAGACGAAGCGTAAATGGGCGATTTGGGCGATACAATACCCGGGCAAGGCCCGCCTTGGATGATCCATTCCTTGCAATATCAAATATTTGAGGCTTTAAGGATCAGTGCGCCAGAATAGGCGCAATTGAGATTTCACTATTAAGAGTGTCAGAAAATCAGTGGTTTACCGTAAGGTGGAGTTGGGCGAAAAGATTCCGCCCAACTTTTTTTGGATTTATCAATTTTCTGCGAAATTTTGTTTTAAAATAGATAGCCCAATATGAGCGCTTCAGGAAGTAATCCCTACCATGATGAATTATTTTTTCATCTGTTTACGGATGGTTTCGTTGTCCCGACCACGGGCAATATCCATTTTGGCAATCTGCAGTGAGTACCAAACGTCGGACATCCCAGGGCGTCTTTTGCGCAATGCACGATATTCCTTCCGCCAGCTTTCATACATCGCTTGTGTATCCAGCTTGCGCGCTTCGCGCTTAACGTCGCTTGGAGTGTATCGGTTATCTGCCGTGGAAGCGGCATCAACCAGCCGTCGGGCCTGAGCAGTATCGAGCGAATACGCGCCATCGTGAAATTCAATGAACTCTACTAACGGAACCATGTTGCTTCCGGCTACCAGGGCCAATGTGCCGGAAGCTTCGAGGCATAACATCTGGCTACGCTTATCTCCGAACACAATGCCAATCTCCCATCGGCCCGCACTATTCACTTGCCTGGCCTGGCGTCGCAGGTCAAGACTCGATGCGACAAGCTCGGATACCAAATCAGCGCTGCATTGCCATTGGATTAATCTTTCGGAGGAAACAGCCACCCGGTTAATATCGCTCCGCTTATCGCAAACGATAAATGAAGACGGGTGGCCTGCCGTTGCGGGAAGGGTATGAACTGGCATCACACAATTGTGTTCACAGCCCGGACATGTCGCGCTTGTTGCCGGCCGCGCTTTCACAATCAATCTCTGTGTTTTCATGGCCTTGACTGCTTCAAGTGGCCATTGGTGCAATTCTTCGGCACTGACCGGGATTGCAATGCCATTGCATGCGCCCAACCGCTCCAAAAGCTCAGACAGAATATTAATCGGCGTCATATGATCACAGCATTCCGTCACTCAGCGCACTCCTCCGGTTCCTTGGGTTCAATCCCGGAGCTCACCAGCATAGCGCGCAGTTTCAGACCGAGCTCGTCGTATTTGAGCGAACAGGAGTTGGGATAGGTAATGCGGATTGTCACCCGTTGTGCCGGTTTGTCAGGATCGACCACAACCGAGACCGCAATCTCTGCCTGTGTAAGATTGTACATATCCAGCGGGATCGTTTTTCCAATCTGGTCAAGCAAAGCATAAACGGCATCCCGATTATCGGACGCATCGGCTTCCAGCGTAATGCGATCCCCTTTCTTCACTCTCGAAGAAAGCCTTAGTTTCTTCACCGCCACCTCCTCGATCCCGCTTCCAGCATCGTAGATAAATTCAAAGCTACGCTGGAGCAGCGGAGACAGATCGTAGATGCGTTGGTCCTTTGGATCCGGCGGCAGTTTGTCGAGCTTGAGTATCGCCGTTGCGAACATCCCTTGGAGGGATTCAATGGCCTTGTATGAACCTCGAAAGTTAAGATCGAGAGAACCCTCCTTTTGCGAGTACACATAAATTACCTCGAAAGCCGGGTTATGCGGCCGACGGTCAAACTCACCATTTACCCACTCGATACTTTGCTGCGAATAATCTTCGGGGTAAGCGAAATAATAATCAAGCTCCCCCCGGCGGAAAGGTTCTACGACGCAATTTTTCCCCCGTCCCTCGGTATGGTGGAAGTAATGGCGGATCAGCTTGGCCAGTTGCTGAAGACTGTCCTCGTCCACCGCTGCCGTTCGGTGCTGCAGATTTTTACGCTTGCGCCAATAGGGGTGCGTATCCGCATGATAGAAGCGTGTCGCCCCCCTCCAGAAAGGATTGTGGTCCAACAAGATGATCATTGCCCGCTCATAGTGATTGGATAAGACCGAGAGCATTTCAACAAAAGATGTGAGGGCATCCGGGGTTTCCTGCATTTGCCAGCTCGCCTCATCAATGACTGCCCTAAAGCCCTTTTCACAACTCATCTCGAAGATGTCCCTAAATTCACTATCCATCTCATTACGCTGACCGTACGGCAGAGCCAGCCAGGCGGTAAACAGCTCGTCAGGCTTGCCCTCCTTCATGGCGGCAAAATCTATGTTGCCAAATAACCCCCGTCCCTGAAAATAACGAGCGAGCAGGGCATTCGGCATTTGTCTGAGAAAGCTTCTTGTTGAGTATTGCCTGGCCATACGATTTCTCCCTTCTTTTTAATTTTTTTTCACAAAACTATAAGGTCTATTTCAACTTCGGTTCAAAGTGATTGCAGCCTACATCCACTTTGTTCGGAGGTATTTGCTTGTCCTTCCTCCCATGCTTGGAAAACCACGTGCAGACACCCAGGAACGTATCCTGCCGGGTAATGTCCTGATATCTGCAGTTCCAGCAACTCATCTCGCTGTCGTGCGGGGATACATTACTGCCCTTTTCTGCTGCCACTTTGCGCCCTCCGGAAATACGCCATTGCAATCCTCAACCTGTTCTCCATTTCAACCCGATGATTCAGAGAAACTGCATTGTGAGTGATATGCCATGTGAGGACATTGTAGAATGTCCAGAGTCTCATTACTGGGAAATTATCGTTATCATATCCACTCGCTTTATGATCAATTTGATGCTCTATCTCCTCCGTTGCATTCTTTCCGAACTTCATTGTCTTCATAACTTTTTCGTATATTGCCCGTTCATTCTGATCTTCCCGACCACTCTCTGACCTGGTCCGGAGATTGCGGTTTATCGATGCGGATAATATTACCCGGATCGACAGAATCATTTTCTGGGAGGGGAGTCTGTCTTTTGCTTTTTCCCAACTGGATAACGCTTTTAAGCTTGCTCAAGATATCTGAGCCGGGCAAGGGCTTACAGTCGGAATAATAGTCGAACCAAGGCAAACCATGAGATGTGTACTCCCTGGCAGTAGGCGCCTTGGTGGAAGGATTATTCCCGGTGATGGCTCGCCAGGTTTGCGAATTGGCCAGGTGAACAAAACAGCGGCTGGACGTGTTCATGTCCCACTCTGACAGATCAAAGGTGTCCTCGTATATCTCCTGGCGCATGCGACCACCGACTGCCAAACCCATGTCTGCTTCCTTTACCCTTAGCATTGATATGCCCTCAGATGCACTTGAGTACTGGTAGATACCTTTTCGTATTATTTTAGGGGGTCTCTGGGGCCAGTGTTTTTCAAAGGCCTCTTTCTTCATGGGATACACGGCGATCTGCACGCCTCCCACGTCTTCACTGCCGGTTATCTGTCCCTCCGCGCTGTAGCCTTCTCCCAGCGGCATTGCCACAAACTGACGGATGAAGCCTTTTTCAACGCTGTATCCGTCAAGCCACGGCTGGTCTGGGGTAACCATGTAATCCTGCGGGTCTCGTGACAGGCCGTTCGACCAGAACTCACCGGTAATGGCGTTTATCTTACCCGTGGCCACCTTGACGGCGAATGGATAGCGGGCTTGATGCTCATCTACATATGATGATTCAAAATTGATCCACATGGCTTCCGACTGATACAGGGGCAACATCACCCCGCCGTGCTCGATCCAGCTTTCCGGTACAGCCTTCCTGTGGTCATCAACATGCACAAGGGAAAATCGCCCAAGGCCCGGGGGAAGTGGATAGTCCTTTCCATCATCAGGGATACGCAGCGTCCTCATGAAAGAGATGGTCAGCGTTGCCTCATGTGTTGTTGTTTCGGGAAACGTACACACCAATGAGTCGTTCTTGAGTTCTATCATGCTCCCTCCCATGCACAACAAACGTAAGTTTTCTGTCGAATGTCACCAGTTTCCATCTCTGACCTCCCGTACCAGGCGAAGAACGGCATGATCAGGCATCTCTTTCATTTGTCTGATGAGCTCGGCAAAAAGTTCCGGCCGCTTTCGGATGATCTCCTGGATGTCCGAGGAAACCTTTCCGCTTAAGGCAAGAAGTAAATCGGGGTTTTCACCGAGGTCAAGGCTCAAGGATATGATCTTTCCCTCGGAAAGAGGGGCCGGGAGTCCCCGCTCAATCTTACTCAGGTACGAAGGCTCGATCCCGACTCTTGCCGCCACTTGACGCAGAGAATACCGCCCGTCCTTCTCTTTCAAGGCTTCGCGTTTTTCACGAATGTATGGACCAAATATGTTACTCATGGTGACATTGCGTACTACACAGTACACAATGTCAAGAATAATTTCCCCCCAGAGGGTTGAAGTGCGACATAATGTCAACGACTAAACCGGACCACTGACAAAAATCGGCACACAGTGAGCAGTAATATTCTGATGCAGTTTTTACTGGAATCTTGGTATTGCCCTCTTAATCAGATTACATTGCACCACTATGTTATCGCTTGTTTATTGTAGTCAACAAGGAAAGCTACTGCATTTTTGTAGCACATTTGTACACGTAATGTTCAGGTGCAATCGAAGAAAAACCAAAATGAGCCGGTTCTTGTTAGCTACAACCGTTGGCGGCGAGGGCAAGATAAGATTTAGCAATGCTGGGTGAAAGCTTCTACAAAAATTATAAGTGTCTACTTTACTCCTTTGGTTCATCTTCTGTAGGCTCTGGTGAGCTATCCTTTGGTCCTCGGGTTTTTAACTTTTCCTTGAACTCTTCACTTTGAAATTGAACCATCATGTTTGCTTGTAGTCGCGCCGATTCATTTACACTGAGAAAATCGATCCGACCGTTTGGCAAAAATCTGATCTTCTCGATTCCCACTGTCAGGCCTCGAGCGATGAAAAACTTCCCTTTATGAATCTGCTCTCGGAGAAGATGAAAGCGGCGCTCGAACTCGGCACGTGTCATCGGGGTCTGCATAGTTTCTATCATGGGCTATACCACCTATATCAAGAGATTGTTTTGTAAGTCGACCATAGCGACTGTTTCCCCATTCACACGAAGAATCCAGGCCAGTTTTTCCCCAC
>JAUSPI010000152.1 GCA_030655775.1 Syntrophales bacterium | reverse complement strand
ACATTGCTTCTGTGCCTGGACGGATGGTGAAAAAGATTCTATGACCACTCAAACATGTAGTGCCAGAAAACGAGGCTGGCCATCTTTAACTTACTGTTATTGCATAAGAATATTTTTGTCTTCATGAATTTGGGTTAAAATCAAAGAAAGTTTCTCCCCGCCGCAAGCAGCGGGGAACGAAGTAATTGAAGCTCCCCCGCAACAAGTTGCGGGAAATCTCCGACTGTTAAGGAAAATGTTTATTTTTTATTCACTCGCTAACCCCGCTGCAAGCAGCGGGGAATGCGCTCGCTGTTCAGTTCGAAGAATAATGCGCTCGCTGTTCAGTTCAAATGTCCGCCGCCAAGGGTACCCGCATCCGCTCCACCGGGCTGGTTCGACGAAAAAACGATCAGATGACAGTTACTCGAGCAGAGACCGCCAACCGGGCTCCTCCATCATCGGCTGAAAGAACATGATATACGGTCCCCGAATAAGATGCGCCATAACGCCATCATCGTGAATCTTTCTGATTTTATGGTTGACTAAAACTTTTGCAAAACCTAACTGAGCCATTTCAGCTGCATCCCACTCGCTGTGAATAAGATATTCCGGTGGGCTTGGCACCGCTTCCAGCGTTTTGAACAGGGGTTTTGGGTTTTTGGGAGGGTTAGCCCCGAGTGTTTGCAGGGATTCTCCCATTGAGATTGGATCAAGCATAAAGCTGCCCAGCGCACAAACTCCAATTTGTTTCAAAATCATATACCCGAGAAAACCGGTTGAATCAGATAAAGCTTCCATCGTTTCGATTGCACCCTCTTCAAATGCCGTCTCCTTTCCCGGAGCGATTGTATGTTCGGCGATAGCAACACATCGCTGCGGTGTTGCAAAGCGGATAAAATCTTTCTGCTGTAGCATATCCTGACCAAGATCACTGATCTGTCCCATAGATCGAATTGACGGCATTTTGGCTTTGACAATACGATAAACAGGTTCCCATGGACCTTCTATCACCATCCCCAGACAACTGCCGCATAGCTCAAAAATTCTATCGAACTGCTGTTCATGAAACTCATCATGATCTTGCCAGTCTTTCCACATCGTGTATTGATAGTTACGGACAGGGTTGAGTTCTTTTTCCATATGAATTTTGCCTCCTCCATATCTGCCGGCGAGGGGCAAAATCCCCGTTTGAAAATTTGCCATAAAGCCGACGAATCCAGGATGTGTGGCAGTTGTGATACACACCCGAGGTCCCACTCTATGCATTAACTCAAAACTTTCTTCATTATTAGCAACTTTAGACATGTTGAGGGCGACATAAATGGGACTATCCTGTAAATTTTCCTTTTTCACATGACACCTCCTGATTCCCAACCGTTTGATTCATTACTAATAGTTTTTTTACGTATTAACTTTGATGCACCCGTAAAAAGTCCAAATCTTGTCACTCCCGCGCAGGCGGGAGTCTATAACACCTTATTATAACTGGATTCCCGCCTACGCGGGAATGACAGAGAGGAATGAAATCCGACTTTTTACGAAACCGTCAACTTTTATACTGACACCATTCGGCAGGTAACATTATTTTTTATCATGATCAACTGCCACGGACATGTATGTTTGGGGATACCCCTCAGCCTGCTCCGGGGCAGTTTATTCAGATGTGCATTTCCACCACATCCCCGTCCTGCATGATGTAATCCCTCTGGACCATCTGTCCGTCGCGAACGGATTTGCCCCATATTTTGGCGTGTTTAAATTTCTCCACGAAATCTTTGTGTATCTTGCCGGCCATATCTTCCAGTGTACTTTCCCTGGGGATTACGAACGGGGCATTCATGTCGGGTTTCTTGCCGGGGGACTTGGTATATACCCGGATAACCTGGGATAAATCGTAAATCTTTTCGACAAAGGCCATAAGGTTTTTCCCTGTGCGCACAGAAATGCCAAGACAGGGCAATGTCACCTCGGACAGCTCCAGGAAAATCTCAAAATCCTCTTCGTCTTCCGGTTTATCCATCTTGTTAGCGACAACAAGCATTTTCTTGATTATTGGAGGCTTCTTGAGATCCTCCGGGATGGAGGCCTTTTCCGGAAAGATACGAAATGTTTGAAGAATATACATGATATCTTCAAATTGCTGCAGAGTATCGGCATAGAGATCCAGAAGAATGACCACGATGTCGGCACGCCGGATCAAGTCCGCCATCAACGGGTCAATGTAATCTTTGGTAATTGGCGGGGTATCAACGAGTTGAAACTGTATGTCTTCATAAGGAACCATCCCCGGTGTGGGCTTCTGTGTTGTGTGGGGAAAGGCAGCCACCTCCGGCGATGCATTTGTCAATATATCGACGAGGGCTGACTTGCCGGCATTGGGGGAACCGACAACCACAACCTGAGCAGCTCCCTCCTTATCAATTGAAAACGCGGTCTTTCTTTTGGAGACACCTTTTTTATGCAGCGCCTGGTCTTTAAATTTAGAGATGCGCCGACGGAGATCAGCCCGAAGTTTATCAGTGCCCTTGTGCTTGGGCAGAATGGTGAGCATCTCTTCTAAGACTTCTACCTTGGCATCCGGGGTTTTTGCCTCACGACACCGTTTTTCGGCTTCTAAATATGCTGGTGGCAGATTGGCCGGCATTTATTTTCACTCCTCTTAAAAACGATCGAATCGCTTGTAACTTAGGCAAGAACTGAAAATGAATCGCTCACGTTGCATAGAATAAAAGTATACTCAATATATACACCAAAACAACCTAAAATTTCAATAAATGTTCATATCAACATTTATCTTTCTCCCCTTTCCCTCATGGAGCACTAAATCTGTCTGTTTTTTTGTTGTTGACAAGACTCAAGAAATGACGTGATTATTGTAGCCGGCATCTCCTGCATCTGCGGGGGGCCGGAATTTGCGGATTGGAAGTAGAGAAGTGTACCTGTAACGGAGAAACAGCATAAATGAATACCTGTCATCACTGCAGAAAGGAACTCGATACAGATATAAAAGCGGGCAGAAGAGATACCTGCCCTTATTGCGATGCAGATCTCCACGTCTGTCTCAACTGCCGATTCTACGATCCGGGATCGTATAACCGGTGCCGGGAGCCACAGGCAGAAAGGGTTGTTGACAAGGAGAAAAGTAATTTCTGTGATTATTTTAACTTCACAGATTCTGTCCACGGTGAAGGCCCCGAAGAAAAGAAGCAAAGCGCACAGGAAAAGTTAGAAGCCCTTTTTAAAAAATAAACGGAAGAAAACCACCGCCGGGTTAAGTCTTGCCCGTTTCTACTTCCATTTCTTCCTTGTAGTGTTTATAGTACCTGAAAACATTTTTGATATAGTATTTGGTTGCCCTAAACGGCGGTACACCGCTATACTGTCTGACGTTACTGCTACCGGCATTGTAAGCTGCAAGAGCCAGTCTGGTATCTCCATCAAATTGATCCATGAGATGCCTTAAGTACTTGACACCGGCGTTAATATTATGTTCCGGATTGAAGCTGTCTTCCACACCAAGCGCTCTGGCAGTTTCCGGCATCAACTGCATAAGACCCTTCGCACCTCTTTTGGAAATCGCCCTGGGATTGTAGCTGGATTCCGCCATAATAACTGCCTTAACGAGGGCAGGATCAATCTGGTAGCGATTTGCCGCTTTAAGTACAATCGTGTGGAATAATTGCTCGGCTCTCTTGCCACGAACGGGCAATGAGCAATTTTCCAGGACGGCAACCTGGGGGCTTTCCGGTGAGGGTTCGTCGATTGTGAATACGCTGATCAACGAGTGTATATATTTCTGATCACTATTAAGGTGGGGCAAAACAAGCAGACTTATCACTGCGAGAAATATCCAGCAGGACCAAATCGCTGGATATCGGTACATCGGTAATTCTTCGTTCATTTCAACCTTCTTTCTTCAAGGCGTCGGAACATAGAGGAATGAAAATGTTATGTCAAGGTAAAAATTGTACTGTTTTATTAGGAAAACATGAAACGATTTAATATAATTGCAGATTTTGAGCCCAGGGGTGACCAGCCTCAAGCAATAGAAAAGCTTGCGGACGGCATCAAAAACGGGTCGAAACACCAGGTGCTCCTCGGGGTCACCGGTTCGGGCAAGACCTTTACCGTAGCCAATGTTATCGCAGAAGTTCAGAGGCCGTCTCTTGTCATAGCCCCAAACAAAACCCTGGCCGCCCAGCTTTACAGCGAGTTCAAGACCCTCTTTCCCGAAAATGCAGTGGAATATTTTGTCAGCTACTACGACTATTACCAGCCCGAGGCGTATATCCCGAAAACAGATACCTATATAGAAAAGGACTCATCCATCAATGACGATATTGACAAGATGAGGCATTCCGCCACCCATTCCCTCATGGAAAGGAAGGACGTGATTATTGTAGCCAGCGTCTCCTGCATCTACGGGCTCGGCTCTCCGGAAGAGTACCACGGGATGCTGCTGCACCTGGAAGAAGGGATGGAAATGGAGCGGGATGACATGCTCCGGAAACTTGTTGATATACAGTACGAACGCAACGACATCGATTTTCACCGCGGCACTTTTCGTGTCCGCGGGGACCTGGTCGAGATAATGCCCGCCTACGAAGGAGAAAAGGCAATAAGGGTGGAGTTTTTGGGGGATTCCATCGAATCCATATCCGTCAGTGACCCCCTCCTGGGGAAAAGGATAGACCGGCTGGAAAAGATCACCATTCACCCCAACAGTCATTACGTGACCACCAGAAGAAATATCAAGCGGGCGATTTCAACGATCAGGGAGGAACTGGAAATCAGACTCAAGGAGCTGGAATCCCTGAACAAGCTTCTCGAGGCACAGAGGCTTGAACAACGGACAAAATTCGATATAGAGATGATGGAGGAGATGGGCTACTGTCAGGGGATAGAAAATTATTCACGTCACATCACCGGAAGAAAACTGGGGGAACCACCGCCCACGCTAATGGAATACCTTCCCGAAAATGCCCTTGTAATAATAGATGAAAGCCACGTAACCATCCCACAGTTAATCGGCATGTACAGGGGAGACAGATCGAGAAAGGAAACGCTGGTCGAGTACGGTTTTCGACTCCCCTCGGCACTGGATAACCGCCCGCTGATGTTTGAGGAATTCGAGGCCTTTCCCTATCAAAGACTATACATCTCGGCCACCCCGGCTGATTATGAGCTAAAGAAAGCCGGCAGAAAAACCGTGGAGCAGATTATCAGACCTACCGGCCTCATGGATCCCGAGGTTATTGTCATGCCCGTTACCCACCAGGTCGATGCTCTTCTGGGGGAAATTAACAAACGCGTAGAAAAGGGGGAGCGAGTCCTCGTTACCACACTGACAAAGAGGATGGCCGAAAACCTGAGCGAACATTACCAGAATCTTGGTGTGAGGGTAAGGTATCTCCACTCCGATATCCACACGCTGGAGCGGGTAAAGATTATAAGGGATTTAAGAATGGGCGAATTCGATGTCCTGGTAGGCATCAATCTTTTGAGGGAGGGGCTCGACATTCCTGAAGTTTCTCTTGTGGCTATACTCGACGCCGACAAGGGAGGTTTTTTGCGCTCCGAGCGCTCACTGATACAAACAAGCGGCAGGGCTGCCAGGAATGTGGCGGGGCAGGTCATCATGTATGCCGACAAAATCACCGGTGGGATACAGGCATGTCTGAAAGAAACAGAGAGGCGAAGAGAGATTCAGAAAAGATATAATGAGGAAAACGGCATAACACCCGAGACCATTAAAAAATCCATCGATAACATCCTTGCCTCCGTCTATGAAGCAGATTATGTGACCGTCCCTGTCATCCGGGAAGAGATAGAGGAATATATTTCGGAAGAGGATATCCCCGCATTGATAAAGAAATGGAAAAAGGAGATGCAAGAAGCAGCGAAAGAGCTCGAATTTGAAAAGGCGGCCCAGATCAGGGACAGGATAAAAGAGCTTTCCAATGTGGAGATGGAAATTGCCGGCTATCGGGTTTAGCCGATAACTTGAGGCACAGAGGCACAAAGGCACAAAGAAATATTGCCGCGGGTGGCATGGACAAACTGAGAGCTTTGCATAATACCAATATTGTCATTGCGAGCGAAGCGAAGCAATCTGATAACATATTGATAATTCATAAGATTGCCGCGTCGCTAAAGCTCCTCGCAATGACCAGAATTGCAGTTTTGCAAAGCTCTCAAACCATGTGCCGGACTTTGATCCGGTATTGTTTGTCCGTGTGATGTAGCCCTGCTGTATAATAAGCAACACTGAAGGCTTGTCTTGCTAAGGGAGATGAGAACAGGAAGACTGGAATTTTGGCATGGAAACTGATTATCTGACAAACAAGGCAAAAAATGCTCCCAGGACAACCGGTGTCTATCTCATGATAGGTAAAAATGGGAAGGCCATATACATCGGAAAGGCGAAAAATCTGAGAAGCAGAATACGCTCCTACTTTGGGGGCACGGATTCGAGGCCTATGGTTTCTTTTCTTGTCCCTAAAGTTCATGATTTGGAATTCATTGTCACGGATACCGAAAAGGAGGCCCTGATACTCGAAAATAACCTGATCAAGGAACATAAACCCCGTTACAATGTCGATTTTAAAGATGACAAGGCCTATTTCAACATAAGGCTGGACACAAAGGGTAAATTCCCTCGCTTTGAACTGGTAAGACGTGTAAAAAAAGACGGGGCAAAATACTTCGGCCCCTATTCCTCCAGCACCTCGGTAAAAGATACCCTCCATTTTCTTCAGAAGATATTCCCGCTCCGCACCTGCAGCAATACGGAGCTAAAATCCAGAAAGCGGCCATGTATAGAATACGAGATACAGCGATGTTCAGCCCCCTGCTGCGACCTTATTAAAAGCGAAGAGTATGACAAGCTGGTAAAGGATGCGGCAATTTTTTTAGAGGGACGGGAGAAGAAGCTCTTATCCGCCCTCCGGTCAAGAATGACGGATGCCGCAAAACAGCTAAATTTTGAAGAGGCGGCCGTGATAAGAAACAAAATTGCCGCCATAGAGGCAACTCTGGAAAAGCAAAGGATTATATCCACGTCATTTATGGATCGGGATGTCTTCGGCCTTTACATGGAAAGAGGCCTGACGCAGATATACGCAATTTTCATAAGAAAGGGAAAGATCATCGGCAGGAAGAAATTTCCACTCGTCAAAATCGGAGTCGATTCTTCCGAGATTCTTTCATCCCTTATGAAGCGCTACTATGACGGCGATGTCTTTATACCGGAGGAGATAATAATCCCCGAGGACATCGATGACCGGGAGGTCGTTGAAGAGTGGCTGACTGAAAAAAGGGAAGGAAGGGTATCGATCGTGGCCCCGAAAAGGGGACAGAAGAAGGATCTTCTTGATATGGCAGAGGATAACGCAAAAACCATATTCTTGACAGAGAGAAGCGCCGACCATGACAAAGAGGAAGCACTTCAAATTCTCTCAAAACAACTCCACCTGAAAAGACTGCCGAACCGGATAGAATGTTTCGATATCTCCAATTTTGGCGGTACCGATGCGGTAGGCTCAATGGTAATGTTCGTCGGAGGCTCTCCACGGAAGTCAGAATACAGGCGTTTCAGGATCAAGACTGTCCACGGTATAGATGATTATGCCATGCTCTACGAGGTCCTGAAGAGACGATACAAAGGCAAAGAAAATCTGCCCGACCTTATCATGGTTGATGGTGGAAAGGGACAGCTCGGTGTGGCACTGACCGTTATGAAGGAGCTGGAAATAAAGGACATAGATATCATAGGTCTGGCCAAGGAAGCCGGCGACGGTATTTCCGGCGGGAAACGCACGTCAGTCCGTAAAGGAGAAGACCGGGCATACATCCCCAAAAGAAAAGATCCAGTCTATCTTTCAAGGTATCCCAATGCCCTGTTTTTGCTCCAGAGAGTGAGGGACGAGGCGCACCGTTTCGCCATTTCATATCACAGGAAACTGAAGAAAAAGAAGGATTTTCACTCTGTCCTGGACGAGATACCGGCAGTGGGCAAATTCAGAAAAAAGGCACTTCTCACCCACTTCGGAGATATAAATAAGATAAAAAAAGCCCCGATAGAGGAACTGCAAAAGGTTCCCGGAATAGGTAAAGAGATGGCCGGTCAGATCTATAATTTCTTACAGAATTCCGGATTAAAATGATTCCACGAAAACTTATTGAGAGCTTTGCGTAATTGTTGTTCTCGTCATTGCGAGGAGCGGAGCGACGTGGCAATCTCTCATATTTACAATGAGATAGAGATTGCTTCACCTTCGTTCGCAATGACAATATGGTATTATGCAAAGCTCTCTTATTATAAGGCAACTATCTCACCAAAAATTGAACCAGGAATAATGTGAAGCTCCCCCTTAAAAATTTGCCGAAGTTTTGACAGCCCTTCCGGCAATCCATCCCGTTGAGAAGGCAGCCTGCAGATTAAATCCTCCTGTGTCGGCATCAACGTCAATAATCTCACCCGCAAAATATAAACCTTTAACAAGTTTTGATTCCATGGTCTTAGGATTAATCTCTTTTATGCTAATACCACCGGCTGTTACAATAGCCTCATTAAAGGATCGATAACCCGCTACTTCAAGCTGGAACTCTTTCAGCAGCATCCTCAGTCTTTTGCGTTCTTCAGAATTAATCTGGTTCAGCGGTTTTTCTTCCGATATCTTCAGTTTTTCGATAAATACGGGACCCAGTTTCCCCGGCAGCAGTTTTTTTAATAAACCTTTAAATCCTTGTTTGCTGTGCTCGTTTATCTCCCTCAATAGTCTCTGATCAACCGTTTTCTGGTCAAGGGCGGGTTTTAAATCTATGGCAATAAATACTTTCTGCTTATCATCGATAAGTCTTACAATAGTTCTGCTCAGGGAAAGAATTACCGGACCGGAAACACCAAAATCGGTAAACAGCATCTCCCCGAACCGTTCATCAATCTTCTTGTTTTTACACCATACTTTTACTTTTACATTTCTCAAGCTCAACCCCTGAAGCTTTTTTGCAGTATCTCCTCTGGTTTCAACAGGCACAAGAGCCGGGAAAAGAGGCGTAATCGTATGCCCCAGCTTTGACGCCAGTTTAAATCCGGCTCCGTTTGAACCTGTTTGGGGATAAGATTTTCCTCCGGTTGCAAGTACAATTTTATCTGCTTTTATTTGAATACGTCGGGTGTTTTTATCAGCCGCACGGCTTTTTCTGTTAATTGTAACAGTAAAGGTCTCATCAGGTAGTTTCGTGATGTCGATTACTTCTGAATTGACGGCAATGGGAATATCCAGGGATTTTGCTTTATTAAGTAAAGCTTTTGCAATATCTGCTGCACTATCATTTTGCGGAAAGTAACGCCCTCCCCGTTCAAGTTTAAACCGAACGCCAAGGTTTTCAAAGTATTCAAGAAGGTCGGTATTAAAAAACTCCGCAAAGGCGAACTTTAAGAACCGCCCGTTTTTGCCGAAATGTGAAATGAACTCTTTTAAATCGGCATCGTTTGTAATATTGCATCGTCCTTTTCCCGATATTTTCAGTTTCAGGGCAGGGTTCGGCATTTTTTCAAGAATTACTATCTTTTTAGACGGTTCATAGCTCTCAATAGCGGCCATTAAACCTGCCGGGCCGGCGCCAATGATGATAATGTCATATTGATTTTGAAACATTGTTCTAACGGTATTTACGCTTCAGCGATTTCTCAAAACCACGATTTTGCGGGCTTATCTTCTGTTGAGTTTGTGTTTCTTGTGTCTTGAGCTAATTGAGAAAATACAACTTCTGCCTGAATTGTCAAGGGAATTTGGTCTCAAAACATTTGACAGAAAAATACTTGTAAAACGTTCTATTATTAGGTAATTCCGTATTAGCCCGTTCGGGAAGCGGGCCCTCAATAATCTTCATGTGACTACTAAAAGGACTAAATGGAGCCTGTTCAATAATTAAGATTCAGCGTGGAAATAAACTGTAGCGGAACCTAAACAGACCATAAAATGAATATCTGTTGCAATAATACTGTTCAATACTGAGAAAAAGTACAAACAAATTGATATTTAAAGGGATTTCCCAAATATTCTTTAATTTCAAAGGGCAGCAAGTGTTGATATTTTGGGTTAACTTTTTTCAAAACAGTGAGTTTCCGAGGGTTGACCCTCCGGAAACTCAATAAATTTGGGTTAACTTTTGTTTTATGCCCTTGTAACTGACTGTATTTACATACGTTATAAGTATTGAACAGGCTCAAATGAATTTTTTGTCAATTTTACTGATTGCAGTCGGGCTGGGGATGGATGCCTTTGCCGTTGCGATATCTGCGGGGGTTGTCCTTCGGCAAATATCCTTCGGACATATATTTCGTCTCTCCTTTCACTTCGGACTGTTCCAGTTTCTGATGCCCATTATCGGGTGGTTTGCCGGCATGACGGTATCCGGTCTCATTGCGGGCTATGATCACTGGATTGCCTTTTGTCTTCTGACCTGCATAGGCGGGAAGATGATCTGGGATTCCTTTAGAAAGGAGAGGAAATTCAAAATAGCAGACCCTACCAGGGGGTTTACACTGATTATTCTATCCATAGCCACCAGCATCGACGCGCTTGCGGTGGGTCTCAGCCTTGGTTTTTTAGGTATAGATATTCTCTATCCCAGTGTTGTGATAGGCATTGTTGCCGCCGCAATGACGGTCACCGGAATGCTCTTCGGGGAAAAGCTGGGGCAGTTTTTAGGCAAAAAGGCCGAAATATTAGGAGGGCTGATACTTATCGGCATCGGCATCAAGATCCTTGCAGAACACCTTCCCTAAAATAGACATTGAAAATAAAGACTGTCCTCCCCATCCCGTAGGACAGCCGTCTCGGCTGTCTAAGCGATTCACCATTATGGACAGGCGGAACGCCTGTCCTACTGTGCTGGAAGGGTCAATGTCTATTTTGGGGACCTTTCCTCTTGTTGATTTTTTTAACGATGTGCTGTAAGTTTGATGAAGTTTATATGAAAGCACTACATTTTCATATTTAGCAGGGGCCGAAAGGTCATGGGGGTTTATATGAGTGAGTCTCTGAAAATAACACATTTTCTTCTACCTTCAGCTTTCCTTATAGGCGGGTTCGTAGCGGGACTGATCTTTGAAAAAATCATTCTCGCGAAGCTTAAAAAAATGGCTGAGAGGACAAAATGGGAAGGTGACGAAATATTGATTGCGGCACTGCGCGGCAAGGCTATCTTCTGGTTTGTCATTGCCGGTATTTATGGGGCAATTCTCAATATACCGTTACGTCCAAACACGTTCAATGCCCTTGAGAAGATTCTCCTGATAATTTTTGTGGCTTCACTGACCTTAGTGCTGGCAAGAATTGCAGTCGCGTTTGTCAATTCCTATACAAGAAAAGTTAAAGGCGTGACACCGCTGACCTCGATATTCACAAACCTGACGAATATTGTGGTCTTTATTGTCGGTATGCTGATTATACTTCAGTCCTTAGGCATTTCTATCACACCGATGCTGACCGCTCTCGGAGTCGGCGGTCTTGCCGTTGCTCTGGCTCTTCAGGATACACTTGCAAATCTTTTTTCCGGGATTCATATCATAGCCTCGGGTAAGATAAGGCCTGGAGATTACGTAGTACTTGATTCAGGTGAAAGAGGTTACGTTGAAGATATAGCATGGCGGAATACAACCATAAGAGCGCTTCCGAACAACATGATAATTGTACCGAATTCCAAGATGGCTTCCGCAATTATTACGAACTACAGTCAACCTGAAAAAGAAATGTCGGTGTATATCGAAGTCGGCGTCAGTTATGACAGTGATCTCGGAAAAGTGGAAACCGTTACCCTTGAAGTTGCTAAAGAGGTCATGAGTGAAATTCAGGGAGGTATTTCTCAATTTGAACCTTTCATTCGTTATCATACCTTTGGCGATTCAAGCATCGACTTTACCGTAATAATGCGTACCAGGGAATTCATCAACCAGTATATTATCAAACATGAATTCATAAAAAGACTGCATAAACGCTACAACAAAGAGGGTATCAATATTCCGTTCCCCATAAGAACCGTTTATATGAAGGAAAAAGCTGAAAATCGCCCCGATTAAAAGAAGGCTGGTTTCATTTTTTGTGCGTGAAAGACAACGAAGCGCGATAGGGAAGATTGTAATAAGATTTACACTATATGAAAGCGCTTCCCCGGCATGAAAAGGAGTCTCGTACAATGAAAGCGATGGTACTCAAGAAAATCTGTCAGGTAGAAGAAAAACCTTTAGAATTGGTGGAGCTGCCCGTCCCCGTTCCCGATTCAGGACAGATTCTGGTCAAGGTTTCCGCATGCGGGGTCTGTCATACCGAGCTGGATGAAATCGAGGGCAGAGTTCCCCCATCAAGGTTTCCCATGATCCTGGGGCATGAAATCGTCGGCAGGGTCGACGCTTCAGGCTCCGGAGCAACCAGATTCAAAAAAGGAGACAGGGTAGGAATCGCATGGATTAACTGGGCCTGCGGTGAGTGTTCTTTCTGCCTGAAAGGCGAGGAGAATCTGTGTGATAAAGCAAAGTGGACGGGAAAAGACGCTGAGGGCGGCTATGCCGAATATACCGTGGTTCCCGAGGATTTCGCCTACCCTATTCCGGAAAGATTTTCCGATCTGCAGGCGGCGCCTCTTCTGTGTGCCGGGGTAATCGGCTACCGGGCATTGAGACTCTCAGAAATGGAAGATGGCAAGATTCTTGGCCTCTATGGTTTCGGGGCCTCCGCCCATATTGTCATCCAGATTGCTAAATATAAATATCCCAACTGCAGGGTCTTCGTTTTTACACGCGGGAAAGACCATCGAGAGTTAGCCCTGAAATTAGGGGCAGACTGGGTCGGAGCAACGGAGGATACCCCCCCGGAAAAGCTTGACCGTGCCATCGATTTTACTCCGGTGGGGATACCGGTACGTGAGGCATTACGGAATCTGGAAAAAGGCGGAAGAGTGGTGATAAACGCAATCCGTAAGAGAACGTCCATTCCCGAATTGGATTACGCTGAACATCTCTGGCATGAGAAGGAATTAAAAAGTGTTGCCAATGTGACGAGAAGAGATGCCGAGGAATTTCTGCCGCTGGCCGCCGAAATTCCTGTTGTGCCCGAAGTCGAGGAATTCAGGCTGGAAGAGGCAAATGAAGTCTTACTTCTGCTCAAACAAGGAAAGATTCGCGGTGCCGGAGTCCTCAATATCGCATAGCGAAAGCGAATGATGATATAGCGAAGCTCCCCGCCCACAGGGCGGGGCTTTCCGATGCGCTCCCGGTCACAAAGAAGAGATAAAGGTTTTACAATAACCTGTAATGAAATATTGTAATCGTTGTCGGTTAAGTTTAGTTTGTTAGGTACTTGCAAGCTGTTTGCAGTTTTTGATTTGATGATTTTGTTACGTACAGTAAATGAATACCTTAAAAATTTAGATGCTGATTTTTCACCAGCATTATAGCATTGCAAATAAAAATTCTAATCTGTTTTTGAGAAATGAGTATGATGTCCCCCGATTTGCAGGGCGACGGCAATCGCCAAGATCCGGGACCCCGCAGTTCGATCGTTTCTGCGATCGCCTCAATCATATCCTTCATGGATCACTATATACTGGCGTGGTTCTTCTGCAGATTTATCTCTATTTCTTCCTTTGCAGGGCCAGTTCGATGGCGACATACAGCTGTTTTTTTTCTACAGGCTTCAGGATGTACCCGGAAGGACAGGTGAGTATTGCCCGCCCGAATGTCTCGTCGTCGGCATAGGCGGTCATGTAGACCACCGGGGTGCCGGAGAGCGCCATGATCCTTTCGGCCGCCTGGATGCCATCCATCTCCCCGGCCAGGACGATATCCATCAGCACCAGGTCGGGACGGACCTCGCCGGCCTTCTCCACTGCTTCCTCACCGGAGTAAGCCGTGGCAACCACATCGTAGCCCAGATCGGTCAGTTGCATGGCAAGGTGATGGGCAATGATCCTTTCGTCCTCGACGACCATGATCCTCTTCTTTTCCATCCGTCTAACCTCACTTGCCTGCTGCGGGAAATGTTACCGTGAATGTGGTACCTCCCTCGACCTGTAGATCGATGGCGCCATCGATTTGTCCCACCAGGAGATTCACCAGCTCCAAGCCCAGGGATTGGGTATTGCGGAAATCAACCGCTTTGGGAAAGCCAATCCCGTTATCCTGAACCGTAAGCACGAACTGTTCTCCTGCCGTTGTCATGTTGATATTGACTTCGCCCCCTCTTCCTTCGGGAAAGGCATGCCTTAAGGCATTGGACACCAGTTCGTTCAGAATCAGTCCGCAGGGGACGGATGTTTCTATGAGCAGGAATACATCAGCAATATCTGCGTGAATATCTATGGGAGATTCTGCACTCCCGTAAGACTGCTGCAGGCGGCTGGCCAGATCCCTGATGAAACCGCCGAAATCAACCTTGGCCAGATCCTCCGATTTATAGAGCATGTTATGAATTGTAGCCATGATCTTCACCCGGTCCTGGCTTTCCTGAAACATCTTCCGGGACTTTTCATCCTGGACATAATTGGACTGCAGGCTAAGGAGGCTCGAAATCACCTGCAGGTTGTTCTTCACCCGGTGGTGGATCTCCTTGAGCATCGTCTCCTTCTCCCGGAGGGACGCCTTGATCTTTTCCTCGGCAAGTTTCCGGTCGGTGATGTCCTGATTCACTCCATAAGTCTTGACCGTCCTGCCTTGAGAGTCCTTGACGATGAAAAAGCGGACGGTGATATAGCCGACCGTGCCGTCTGCATAGAGCATTCGGTGTTCAATCTGACGGTTGAAATGTGGATCCGTTGTTTCGATGGCTTTCCGAATTTCTTCCCCGACAACATCCATGTCGTCGGGATGGACAAAGCGATGGGCGTATTCGCCGGAATGCATTGTATACCCGCCGCATTTCTCGGCCGTGGTGCGGAAAATTTTGTAGAACTGGTCATTGAACGTGAAGAGGTCGTTGGCAACGTCGTACTCCCAGTGGCCGAGATGGGCAATTTCCAGAGCGTTGGACAGTTGTAACTTGTTTGCCTGGAGAGCCTCCTCCGCCCGCTTCAGGTCGGTGATGTCTATACCGATACCGCCCACTAAGGAGACCCTGCCGTCCTTCAATACCGGGAACTTCGTGGTCAACTGGGTACGGATTTCACCTTGGTCATCAGGGACCATATCGATCGTTTGCACGCTACGGCCTTCTGAAATGACCAGCTCGTCCGTCTCCTTGAACTGCGTAACTGTTTCGGGCGGCCAGAGCTCCTCATCTGTCTTGCCGTACCAGTCCTCCTTTTTCAGGTTCCGGCGCTTCTCGTAGCCCTTGTTTGCATAAACGTAATGCCCCTCAATATCCTTGATAAAAGCAACTCCGGGAAAATGATCCATAAAAAGCCTGAACCGTTCCTCACTGTCCTGCAATGCTTCCTGCGCCCGCTTGCGCTCGGTGATTTCGTTGAGTAATTGTTGGGTGGCTTGAAGCTGTTCTCTCACTCGCCATTCGATCTCAGTAGTATAGTGTAATCTTTTTAAAAGATAGAAGAGCAATATAGCTGTCAATAACAACGATCCAGATAGGATGAGCCATGATTGCCAGGATTGTTTTGAATCGAGGAAGAAGGGGGAAGGAGTGAACAGAATTTTCCATTGACGCCCTGCGATTTCAAAATTATTACTCCAGTGAATATCTTTCTGAATTACCTCTTCATCCATTGGTTGTTCTGTCATTCCGTGCATGTGTGAGAGACGGGAGTAAAGGAGACGTTTCCCTTTTTCAGCGGATACATCGTAAAGACATAAATTAATCCCCTCGTCAGGGAAATCTTTCAAGGCTGCTTCTACGACATCACCAATGCGAAGGACTTCCACAACCAATCCCCTTCGGTATTTGAGACGTGCTTCCGCGGTCTTCAGGGAGACACCTTGCTGATAAAGGGGGAAGAAGACCAAGACTCCAAACTGGGTGCCGGTTTCCTGGACTAACGTGATCCTGTTAGTGACGGTCAATTCACCTGTCTTGAACACTTGCTCAATGGCCTGTAAACGTGTCGCATCGGAAGCGATATCATAACCGAGAGCGGGCTTATTGGTCTCCAGCGGAACTATATAATAAACCACCACATATTCTTGACGCTGTGCAGCATCAACAAGAGCCCCTTCTTTTGTTCTTTCCGTGAACCTGAAATTCTTCAGCCCCTCCTTTCTTGCCAGGGACTCATACATGGTACGCTCATTGCCCATGATGAGGGGATTCCACGAAAACGCCTGGATCGCCGGGTGGCGGGATAAGGCACTCTCCGTAAAAAAAGTAAACTCCTGACGGGTCACTTGCTGTGAATTATTGAAAAAATCTCCTAAGAAGCTTAAAGCTTCTAAGTACTTGTTGAGATTACCTTGAACAGCGCTTGAGTATCCTCTTGAACGTGACTCGAATTCAATACGTTGATTCGTTTGTTCCCAATTTTTCACGATCACAAAAAGAATTAAAGATACCGCAACCCCTATAATAAACGTACATATAATGGGAATGTAACTTCGTAAGGGACTCATATCATTTTCCTTGATTTTATTCTCATTTTGCATTTTGATCCCCCATTACGTGAACGCTTTCAACAGAGATATTAAATAAAAAGAAGAATATAACGATAACCATGAGTAGTCTTGAATAATAGGTGAAAGTTATCTATCAAACATTTCAGGAAGGCATGCACTTTTTCCTTAAGCGGAAAAATACACGGTTCAGCTCTGCACATTTCAAACCGCATTCAATGCTCTGGCTCGATCAGCTTACCTAAAGACTTGTGTTTGAAAGCTTGGATGCCCCGTGTTTGACGGTGCTTATCGCTTTCAGGAAGTAAAAATTCAACACTTTATCGACCGATGCTCAATGCCGGGTCAAATTTTCCTGCAACGGTCGGGCTCTGGGCACTCCTTGTTTCTCTCCGAACTTTTTCTGATAGATATGGAATGAGTTCTCCCAAGGTCACACGGCCGTCGTTGTTGTAGTCTGCGTCTCCATTGAGACCCTTTAGGAAGTAATAAGTGAACACTCCGTGGCCACCACCCCATTGCTGTCCCTCCTGGGAAAACTGCTTATCATCCGAGGCGCTTATAACAGCAATGCCATCACCAACCTGGGATAGATTCTGAAGACCGGAGCTGATTGGGTTGATCTCAATGCCCCTGTTGCCTCTTCTGGCAATTTGGAAAGACTGGCCAACACCTCCGGAATGACAGGCATCGGCGATAACAACCACCTTCTTTGCTTTGATAAAACGTTTGAGGGCCGTTTCAATATCCCACATAGGGAATCCGGTTGTTGCAATATCATCGTAGTTGACATCAAAAGGAAGTAAAAAAAGATTGTTCGGCGAGTCGGGTGATTCTGGTGAGCCGTGGCCTGCGAAGTATATCGTAACCATGTCTTCCTTCAGGGCCTGCCTCAACCAGTTGAACAGGGCGCTCTTGATGTTTTTAGCCGTTGCCTCGGAATCCAGAAGCAATCTGACCCGTGATGGTGCGTATGCGCCCCCTTGCTGCGAGATAAGCCAGTTATGGAAAGAGCGTGCATCAGCCGAAGCATATCTTAATCCGGCAACACGGGAATCGCTGTACTTGGATATACCGATGACTACAGCCCATTTTTGAGCTGATGATTGCGACAGTTGACCGACAATGGGGCGAACTTTCTGAACATCTTCCTTCGCCGGAGCGTAGAAAGGCCGTGCAATCACTTTCTTTTCCGCATATTGCACGGAAACGGTAACATCTACTGAGCCGCTGTTGTCACCCATAATCATGGGCGTATCATTAATGCGGAAGAAGAGAATGCCGTCTTCAGAGGCTGTCAGTTCAAGACCACCACCTACCACAAACGGATTCCCCCGCTCTCCGATTTTACCGAGAAGTAGAGAAGCGCTGTCCCTTCCAATGTATGTTCCTGACGCACCCGAACATATAGGAGAAACACCAAAACCATCCGGACCGGTCCAACTACAGATCGGACCTGCTGTCCATCTGCCCGTGGCTGTAATTTTGTACTTTAACCCTTTTTTAAGTATTGCCCCGGAATTCCTCCATTCCTCGGCCACAGCCAAAACCCTTGTTGTTGTTTCCTGTTTATCGATCTGGGTTATATCAATGGCCTGCACCCTGTCAGTGTATTGAATTCCTGCACAGCCAAAAATGTTTATTGATAACATCAACAGCAGAACATAGACGTACCGCTTCATATGCAGCTCCATACGAGGATAAAAAATTTAATTCCAAAGTTTTTTCCGATATAGGTTACCATTGGTTTTCCGTAATGATTGCTTTTAGTGAAGAGTAAAGAAACCATAAGCAAAAGTCAAAAGAAAAAAAGGATAGTGTTATGCGATACCGTTTGAAATGTTGATAGGATAACTAAAATTGACAATCTCGTAAAAAGTCTTTTTCTGTCACCCTGAATTTATTTCAGGGTCTCTAACTTGCTGAAATAATTAGATGCTGAAACAAGTTCAGCATGACAAAGAGCACACTTTCTGACTTTTTACGAGTGCATCAAAGAAGAA
>JAUSPI010000151.1 GCA_030655775.1 Syntrophales bacterium | reverse complement strand
TTTAACATGTAGGTTAAATTTTGCTTGCCTTCACCAAAATTCAGTGTATCATACCTTCCTGGGCGCATTCTCTCTTCTCCTTTCTCCCCGAAAGCTTTCGGGGATTTTGTTTTTTCCATAGGAGAGAGAGGATAGCCCTTTTCTTTTTTTCCTTCAATCACTTTTGCATAAAATATTTTACATTACCTGATAAATATTTGGGTTGTTATTAAAAAGTAAATGTTGTATAATGTGGGAAAATGTTGGATGACATAATACATCAACAAATAAAGGTAATATTATGTTGCTTAAAGGATATTTAACTGTAGAGCAGGTTGCAAAGCAACTCGGATTGTCGGAATACCGAATTCGTGAGCTTATTCGGGAGAAGTCAATCCGTGCAACTAAAATAGGCCAATGGCGAGTGAAACCGGAGGATTTGAAAGAATTTATTAAAGCGAGAACGAACAAGTAAATTTTAATTTTAAATTTGCAGGCTAAGGACGTTTCTGCATGGATGATATAAAAACGGCGAAAATTATGCCTATTTTCAAAGGGAAAGAATATAAAGCGTAAATAATTACCACCATGAAGAATTTACCAAAAGAGATATTAAATTATTTTGCGACATTTACTGAGACGCGGTTTAATTTCAGGCGTCTTATTAACTATAAATGGACGAATAATGAGCTTACGCTTGATCTTTCTCTCTTCCCGGAGTTTCAATTAACATTACTCCAGAAAATTAAAGAGGGGAATTTATCTCCCATCTTGATTAAGCAAGGCGAATATACTATCTTGATTCCTAAAGATTTACTACTTGTTGAGATTGAAAAGCTTTTGAAAGGAAAATTTAACAAGGACTATCTTGAGAAATGCATCGCTGATGAATATACGCAAGTTGCTGAGCAAAATAAAATGTTTATTGCTGATAATGATGGGGATCTAAAAATTGTTCAAGACGATGATGAAGGGAAGGCATTGCTTGCACAGCAAAGAGAATTGTCTCAAAAGGAAGGAATCCGCGCCTTTAACATCGCATTTAGGCGCCAGCTTGAACGATTGCTCAATGAACTTCAGGAAAAGATTGTTAACCAAAAGAAGGATGAGCTCAATATTGAATATGCGCCTGCATCAATTTTTGGTGTAGCCAATTATGCAACTCAGCAATTGGAACAACTCAAAAGGATCGGTAGTAATTTCTCCGGATGCCAACAATATGTCGCTGACGTGCTAAAATACTTCTCTGAATCTACGGAAGATATCGTCATTTACGATCTATATTATAATTTCCAGAAGTATTCTGATTTTGCACAGCTTGGTTCTCTTTTTGTGTTTTTTCATATGATGGAACGGGGTGCCGAGGCATATCCGTTGTATTTTGTAGAGGTAGAGTATCGGACATCCAATTCAGAAGTGACGCTCTCTTTCCCCCGGAATTTGATGCTTTTAAATACCCCGGCCGTTAATTATTTTAAATTTGACAGCGTTTTAACAGTTCCGCGCGCCTCCGCTGTCGCGACCACTAAAGCCCATTTGGGGGCAATGGAAACCTTTATCCAGACACAATATGGATTTCAAGAACCGTTTATTTTGGAACCGTCTTTTTCCCGAGTAACACACGCGAATGAAAGTTTTCCAGTAATCAAAAATCGAATAGGGCTTCAGACTGTTACCAATGAAGACAAGAAACTTTTAGATTATTCCGAGCTTATGACCAAGATGGAATTGAACGAAACAAGCCGGTTTGCCGATTTCATTGATCAATATGTGCAGGGCAAAGTTCCTAATCATCAGGAAGAGGTTGATAAGACATATCTTGAAAAGTTTTCTCTAAAAAGTCCAGCGCGGTACGTTTCCAATAGTCCGATCCCGGTTAATAATTCCCAAAAACGTATTTTGTTGGCGTTGGCTAATGAAAAGAATCATATCATTGTTGTAGACGGGCCTCCGGGAACAGGTAAATCGCATACCATTGCCGCCATAACGTATTGGGCTAATGAACAGAAAAAATCCGTAGTTATCACGTCGCATAAGCAGGAGGCGCTGGATGTTATTGATCGGATGCTTACGGATAAATATAAATCTCTTCACCCGCAAGCGAAGCCGTCAATAGTGCGAATGGACAAGGAGACGGGATCTGCAAATAATTTGCAAAATACTTTGCTGAACGCGGTTGTCGGTGCCGCTAATGAGCGCGCGCTTGAGTACAACAAAGAAGCAACGGAAAGTGATGAGAGAAAGCTTGGGTCTAAGCTGACTGAGACAATCGCGCGGAAGTTACAGCAATCTGGTAAATATGAGGAGACAATCCGTCAAACTGTTGAGTTTGATTGCCTCGACAGGTCGCTTATGGCGGATCCGATAGTTGTGGATATTTTATCAGCCGTTGCATGTCCTTCAGAAAACATTAACTTTGAAAAGATCATTGAGTTTATAACATCCGGCTCATTGCAAAAACTTTTAAACACCAGTCTCGAAGAATACGCATATCTGATAGATCAAAAGGATAAAATTCCGGATTTTCTGGAAGCTTGCGAGAAATTGAACCAAATTCCCGAAGATGCACAGAACCTTGAGACAACCTTATCGGAAATCCCGGCCGACTTTCAAATATTGTTAGATGGCCTAAAGAAATATTTTAAGCAAAACATCAAGATATCGGAAATAACCACAAAGCATACGAGCGTTGGTCTATTCCAGAAGATATTGGGCAATGCGCCAAAAGAAGAAGAGCTTAAATCGCTGTTGATACAACTTGCCAGCTTGAAGTTTGCCAGTGTTTTAAAGGAGGCCTCAAGGATTCTTAATATCGAAAAGGATAATATAACAATTGTCGATCTTGCATTGGGGGTAGATAAGATTCGTTTTGCGGTTTCAATGCGTAAATATCAAACATTATTAGCCTCGTATAGGGCGTTGCCCGGGAACAGTGATAAAGGGATCAGCGATGTTTATGAAGTGTTCAGAAAATACAAAGAGACTAACGATCTGGTAAATGCCGAGGTATATGAAGCCTTGCAGGCATTATTCAATTACTATGGCGTGATACTCCGGCACTTTGAAATATCCGAAGGCAACCTTGAAACACTTAAAAAACTGGAAGGGCATGACGATAAGATAAGAAAGGCATGGCGGTGGATTCAACTGCATTATTATCTTTCAGAAAATGCCCGCGCGTCGGCTATCAATTTGCAGGACGTGCAGGATTATTATAAACTCAAACAAAAAGATATTGAGTATCAAAACGATATTCGTTTAAAGAATTTTAATAACCATCTTGGCGAAATGGCCAGAATCAAAGTTTCATATGAAGGCGGAAAAAGATTCACGATAGATGAAGCAAAAGTCCTTTTAAACAGCATTTCCTGTATCATCGCTGAGCCGAGCACCATATCAAAGCATTTTCCTATGGAAGAAGGGTTAATTGATGTGTTGATTATTGATGAGGCCTCGCAGGTTTCTATCGCTGATTCGATATCGCTTATTTTACGCGCTAAGCAAGTCGTGATATTCGGCGACGAATACCAATACGGTGCGGTAAGCGCGACCAATGTCAGCTCGCGGTATTCTGCCAGCTATTTCAGCGAAATTATTACCGCTTACGCGGACGATTATAATACGACCGTATCTGAGGCGGCCAAGAAAGAGCTTGTTGACGAAGTATCCAAGGAAGTTTCTGCCGATGAGCAGGAAAGCGATACTCTGCTTAAGCCTCAGGATGGGACAGTTCTTTGGCTCAAGACTTTTAATATTCGCACATCCACTCTGACGTTTGCAAAGGCAATTGCAAATTATACTACCTCGCTTAAAGAACATTTTCGTAGTTTTCCAGAAATAATCGGTTACTCAAACGATTTCTTTTATAAAGAAGCGCAGATGGAGTTGGTTGTCAATCGGATCCGCACCAAGCCCATTGGGGAGGTATTGCAGTTTGTCACTGTTTCCACGCAGGGGCTCGCCGGGCCTAATACCAATCTCGATGAGATTGAGGCTATTTGTAATGATATAAAAAGCCGGTTAGATGCCGGGTTCAAGGGAACTATTGGCATAATCACGTCATTTAAGGAACAGCAGGCGCGGATGGAACAGTTGATCAATGAAAAATTCAATATGGCGGCTCTCCGGCGCGATCATAAGCTTGTTATTTGGTTTGTAGGGGATGTGCAAGGTGAAGAGCGCGATATCGTGTATTATTCTTTTGTGGAAGACAAGAATTTGAAGAACGCGAATCTGGCCAGTATCTACCCGGTTATTGATGGGACGGCGGATAATATTCGAAGCCTTAAGATGCAACGGCTTAATGTCGGGTTTAGCCGTGCTAAAGATACCATGGTATTTGTTTGTAGCCAGCCTATTGAACAATTCAGCAATACCCGCCTCGGAGCGGCACTTAAACATTATTACGCAGTCCTGGAATCCAATAAGAAAAATGACTTCTTTGTGGAAGATGAATCTGTGTTCGGCTCGCCAATGGAAAAGAAATTATATGCGCTTCTCTTGGATACCAAATTCGTAAAGGAGCACAGGGATTATGTAAAAATAATTCCGCAGTTTGATATCGGGAAGTATATTTCAGCGGAGTACAAGGTTTATATCCCAAAATACCGCACGGACTTTCTTTTGACTTATGCTCAAGGCGGCAAAGAAGCTACGCTTATTTTAGAGTACGATGGGCTGGAGTTTCATTTTAAGGATCCGCATGAAGTCAATAGCTTGAATTTTTCGCAAAGTTATTTGGATTATGATACCGCGCGCCAGTTAGAGCTGGAAAGTTATGGATACCCTTTCTTGCGTATAAACAAGTTTAATCTACGGCCGAGGACTCAAGGTGAAACCGAGGCTGATGTCTTAAATAGTTTATTAGAGGAGAAACTGCAAAATTATGCCAAAAAATAATTTAACCCCCGATGATAAGATAAAACTTATTGAAGCTCTGAATAAAGGCGTTGAGCCGTCACCGGATCTATTGCCCAAGCTTTTTCCCGGCACTGCCGAAAAGTTTGATGTGCAGGCGCTTGATAGAGCTAAAATCCCCACGCTTGAATATTCCGGCAAGCGCTCCAAGGCAACGATTCTGGCAGAAGCGGGAGCCGGTATCGGCGCCGCGCCGCTTCAGAATGTTCGGTGTTTTGGGGATATTAAAAATGGTGACTGGAGAAATCTTATTGTGCAGGGAGATAATCTGCAATTTCTGAAAACAGCTTATAGAAATGTCGACCCGCTTATAAAGAATATGGTTAAAGGAAAAGTCAAACTTATCTATATTGATCCACCCTTTGCGACCAAAAGTGAATTTGGTGGTAAAGAAGGACAAAGAAGTTATGCTGATAAAGTTGACGCCTCGGAGTTCATTGAATCTTTGCGGGAACGCTTGATATATTTGCGTGAGTTGTTGGCAGATGATGGGAGTATTTACGTTCATCTTGATCAAAAAATGAGTCATTATGCAAAGACAATAATGGACGAAATCTTCGGTAAAGAGAGTTTTGTTAATGAAATTATTTGGCATTACCAAAGCGGTGGAAGATCAGACCGATTTTTTGCTCACAAACATGATAATTTACTATGGTATTCAAGAAGTAAAAGTTGGGTATTCAATTTGGATGCTATTGGGATAGAGCGCGGCACGGGAAAAAAGAATAATATGAAGAAGCAGGTTGACACTGATGGTAGGACGTTTTTCTCGATTAAATCAAATGGGAAAATTTATAAATATTATGAAGATGAAAAGGTTGCGCCCGATGATGTTTGGGACATTAGTCATCTGCAACAAAAAGACCCAGAGCGGATTAAATATCCCACTCAGAAACCAGAGAGGTTATTGGAAAGAATTGTGCTAGCATCTTCAAATATTGAGGATTTAGTTCTTGACTGTTTTTCGGGATCCGGAACAACTGCCGCTGTTGCCGAAAAGTTGGGTCGTCGCTGGATTGCTTGTGACTTTGGTAAGCACGCTATTTATACCATGCAAAGGCGAATGCTTCGTATCGGTGAGTCAAAGGCATTAGTTGATGAGCAGGATAAGTCCGGCAAGGTCATTGTGAAAAAAGGAGACCCTTACAAGAAAGCGGCCAAGCCATTTTGTATTATATCTTCCGGAGCTTACGATTTCTCTCATGTGATGGATCTGCGTAAGCACAAGGATACCTATATTGATTTTGTCTTAGGATTATTTCAGCTGGCACGCAATGAAGACAAAGCCAAGAAATACAAATTAGCCAATATATACGCCCTTAAAGACGGGGATCCTGTTGAAGTTTATCCGGTGTGGGATGATCAGTTCTTAAAAGAAGTCAAGATTGACGAAGAATATTTGCGCGGGATCATTGCGCAATCCGGAGGCAGATTAAAAGGCGATTATTTTATCATCACTCCTGAATCCTGTGCCAATGTCGGAGATACTGTAGTTAAAAATCCTGACGGCAAAGATGTCAATTTCCAGATACTGACCTTCCCCTACAAGGTATTGGAAGATATATCGCGTGCCTTGGAACTTCAGGAACAGCCTAGCTCGCAGGATAATGTGAATAATCTAATTACATCAACCGCTTTTTATTTTAATGAAGACGTGAAATTGAAAGCAAAACGTGTTAAAGGCGGCCTTCAAATAACAAAATTTGAAACCAAGATTCTCAATAAAGAAGGAAAGCGTTTTGATGGGTTTTCCGGGTTCGCTATGATTTTAGTCGATATGGATTACGAGGCAGGTAAGCCGTTTGATATGGATGTGACCGTATTTGCAAAAGAAATAGGTGAAGATGGCTTGGTCAAGATCGATGGCTTGACCAAAAGTGTCGGACTCATCGCTATTGATAAGCATGGCAATGAATCAAAACCATTTGAGTTGGATTAAATATGGCTAAGACAAAGAGAATAAAGACAGTAGAAAAGCTTAATCTCTCAGAGCATACGCTGGATATTAATATCCGTAAATGCAACTACGAGAAATTCCGGTTTTCAGATATTGAGGATTATGTTCGTGCTGTGTCTGGTGGCAGAGAATATCAGTATCAGGCGATAAAACACACGATGATCTATCTATGGGGTGGTGGATATAAGAATGTTATTGCGTTGGCAAAGGAAAACTTTGCTCAAAAAATTCATCTTAAAGAAAGGTTCGGATCCGAAGAATTTATGCTTGGGCATCTGCCGCTTGCCGACAGGATATCCGGAGTTGTTCATATGGCGACCGGTACCGGTAAGTCTTATGTAATTTTCGCGGTTGCATATTTATCTCTTGTAATGGGGCTGACTAAGCGGGTTTTGGTTTTAGGGCCTTCGTCTACGATCATTGAGGAGGGGCTCCGGGATAAATTCCAGATGTTTATAAATAAAAAGGAATGGAATGACCGTTTGCCTAAAGAATATCAGGGCAAAGCAATAGATCTTTTAACAAATAACGATGCGATTGAAGATGGGAGTATTACCATCGAGAATATTAATGCCATATATTCTGTAGGAGGCATTCGGGATACCCTCTTTAAGGGTGCTGATGAGGTGTTGGTTTTAGGGGACGAAATTCATCATGCCTATTCGCATTTAAATTTTAACGCGATAAAGAAAGCGCTTGAGATGGATCAGGAAGTCGATCCTGAAAAGGGCAAGGAGTCAGAGGAGAAGGCCGAGCGGCTATGGATGCAGTTCCTTAAAAAAAACAGAGAAATCACTCGGCATATTGGATTTACAGGCACACCTTACAACAAAGACGATTACTTTGCTGATGTTTTTTTTGATTACAATATCCGCACGGCTATTAATGAAAAATATATTAAAGATATCAACCCCATAATTAACGTCGAGACGGATGACGGGCCGATGCAGTGGACGACAGAAAAGCGGTTTGCTGTGGTCTTGAAAAAGCATCTCGAAAATTCCGAGAGATATTCATATGAAAGAATTGGTAAGCGGCAAGTTAAGCCGATAACGGTTTTTTATTGTCCCACACAAGCTAATGCTAAAACACGTTCAGAGGAGTTTATCCGGTTCCTTGCAAAATGGGAAAAGGAAGAACGGGGTGCTGTTGGATTAGAATCAGAAATTGAACAGATTGCCCGGGCGAAAGTGATTTGTGTTTCTGGTGCTGAATCGAAACAATCCTACAAAAAAGAGCTTGATAATATTGAAGAAATTGACCCATCTAAGATAGGAGGTGCGGTTGAGTTTATATTTTGTGTAGGTATGCTTCTTGAGGGATGGGATGTGGACAATGTTTTTCAGATCGTTCCGATGGAGGAACGGATATTTAATTCAAAGTTATTGATATCACAGGTGCTGGGCAGGGGGTTGCGTATCCCGCGCAAGGTTCTTAATGTTGATATTCTTCAGACCTATCCTTGGCTAACCGTAACGAATCATGAGAAGTTTGCTGATCATATTAAAGAACTCATGGATGCGGTTACAAATTCTGATATGTATATCTTATCCGAGCCGTTGCCAATAGTTGATAAAGATAACTGGCGCAGTAAACATCATTTCTCGCTTTTTAACCTTAATTATCTTTCGGGAGTTAAATTAGAAGATGTCGATGAAGAGGAACAGTTGCCTCTTCCTGTGAGAGAATTAGTTCTGACAAAATATGACGTTGATGAAAATGTTATTATCGAACGTATTAAGGGAACAGAGAAATATGCCCTTAAAAAAAAGACCATTTCAGTAGATAGTTTGGTAGACGCGCTGTATCGTCGGTTTAAGGGGAGAGAATACGAGGGAATACATTTTGACTTTGGTGACGGGGACTACAAGCGATGTCCGGAAGAAGATGAGATCAGAAGCACTATTCTTGCCGCCATGGAGAAGGCGGGGATCCCGGATAAAGGATTGACAGAGGATAATAAAAAGCAGATAGACCTTTTTTTTAATCAATTTCTGCCTCGAGGCAAGAAAAAACGTGTATTCGAAAACATCAAGGGCGATATTGTCCCTGTTAGCACGCAAAAATTAGAGCGCGGATCAATAAGAGTTGGTGAACTGGAACGTGATGCAACGGCTTTTATCAGCGAATCGTATCAAGAGGAAGTAGATGAGAAAACAAAAGCACTGATTAAACACCTTGCAGGTAATAGAAAGTCGGACGCACAGCAAACTCTCTTCCCTTTTGATCCAATCGGTTTGCTCAGGACACATAAAGAGTATGTTCGAGCATTGATAGAGAACGATGACCGGCCGCCTTACATTGTCAATCCATCAGTGTTTAAGACGCCTCAAAGCACAATTCTTGTTACCCATACGCCCGAAAAGGAGTTTGTTTTTCGATTGCTTGAACATTCCCAGTATTTAGATGCTTGGATAAAATCTCCGGATAAAGGGTTCTATTCGATTGACTACGAATATTGGAAGGGCGGCAAGGATCGGGTACGTCGCGGATTTAACCCTGATTTTTTCATTAAGATTGATTTGGATGATTATATTGCCCTTTTGAAAAAGAAAGGTGCGGTAAGACATTTAGATGCGTTAAGAGATCTGCAAGAAAAAGGCATCGAGACCATCGTTAGAGTTGTAGAAATTAAATCTGATGAAGATGATGACGAGGCAACGCCAGCCAAGGCCGAGTGGGCAAAGGCTCATTTTGAAGCTGTTAATCAGAAGCTACAGGATCCCCTGCCGGGTAATTTTGACAGGCAATACGTAGGAGAGATAAAGCAATTCTATACATTTGACCTTCTTAAGCCAGATGGATATGTCCAGTGGTTTGAGGGCCTGAATGAAGGGAAAATATGAGGATGCTGAAGAAGGATTATGCCTGATGATTTATTTAATGAGTTTCTGGGATACGACTTTGCTATGGGTGCCGATATTGTAAAGTGCCCGCATTGCGGGGCCGATGTCCCTTGCAGTCTGTTTTTCGATAACGAAGTCGAATGTCCAAAGTGCGGAGAGAAATTCAAAAAAGAAGATTGATATGGCCACAACAATTAAACAGTCATTTCAGAAATTAAAAGAAAATCTTGAAATCACCGGATTGCAGGAAGAGACCGTTTCTACAAGACAAAATTCTGTTAGGGAGGTTCTGGATGCCGGTTTAACGGTTAACGAATCATTTTTAACAGGATCGTATTCGCGAAAGACAATGATTGCTCCGTTAAGTGATGCAGACGTCGATATTTTTGCCGTTCTAGATGTTAAATATTACCACAATTATAACGGTCAAAATGGAGGGCAGGCTGGTCTTCTTGATTTGGTCAAAAGGACTCTTCGGAAAACGTATACAAAGACGCCAGATATCAGTAGGAACGGTCAAGCTGTCACTATACGTTTTGAAGATTTCAAGGTTGATGTCGTTCCCGCATTTTACCGGCAAGGTGGCGGTTTTTTAATTCCGAACTCGATACGACAGTCGTGGCTTTCAACTGACCCCAAGAAACATGTAACGATAATGAGCGATTCAAATTCGAAGCATAACGGAGATATGGTTCCGTTGGTGAAAATGATCAAAGGCTGGAATAAAAATATTGGCAGTTTCTTCATGTCGTTTCATCTTGAAATATTAGCCTTGTCCATTCTAGATAATGTAACGATATCTGATTTCCCATCCGGCGTGCGTTACTATTTTGATAAAGGAAAAGATTTAGTCAATAAACAGAATCTGGATCCAGCAGGCCTCGGTGGAGATGTCGGAGCATATTTGAATCCTAAGGAAAAAGTTCAGGAGGCGGTTGATAAATTCCAACTGGCTTACGAGCGCTCCATAAAAGCAGAAGAGTATGAAAAGAATGGCTATACTCAAAATGCAGTAGAGATGTGGAGAAAGGTGTTTGGGGATTACTTCCCGGCATATGGATAAAACTATGAAAAATCAAATAACGACAGCTGAACAGCCAGTTTCAAAAGCTAAACTGGAAATAATGAAAGAAAGCCAAAGGATTGAAGAGTCTGCGCTATATTCAGCAAAAGGTCATTTTACCGCCGCGCATGTGTGGTCTAATTTTCACCTTATCATTGGAGTTCCAATCGTTATTTTAGCGGCCATAGCGGGGTGTTCGTTTGTAAATGATAATAGCCTTATCGCGGGTATTCTCTCGTTGATTGTCGCTGTTCTCTCCGCAATAATGACATTTCTAAATCCCAACGAACGGTCGAGCTCTCATCTTAATGCGGGTAATAGTTACGATACATTGCAAAATGAGACCAGAATATTTCGAACGATAGATTGTTGGAGGGAAGATTCTGAACAGATACTGACCGAACGGTTGAAGAATTTCTCAAGCCAGAAGGGCAAACTTAACCAAGGCTCTCCGCAAATTCCTTGGTGGGCATATCAAATAGCTAAGAGAGGGGTAAATGCCGGTGAGGGAAGTTTCGAAGTAGACAAAGATGAAAGCTCGATGAAGATCGCCGACCAGATCCCTAAAAAAGAGAAATTTGATAGTGCGGATAAGCCGACGAACGTTGAGGATACGAAGATTCCAAAGATTATAGACACAAACCGTAACCCGAATTAATTAAGATTACGGTATCAGGAAATTAAATTTTACATGGAGATTCTGTGAAAAAGATTGATCTACATATCCATACAGTTCCGGGCATCAGTGATAGCGAGTTTGTCTTCTGTCTTGATGCATTCAAGAGGTATGTTTCAGAGGCAAAGCTGGATGCTGTAGCTGTGACCAACCACAATATATTCGATGCGGCGCAGTTTAGGACAATTAAGGAAACATTGGGTATAACTGTATTCCCCGGCATAGAGGTCGATCTGGAGAGAGGACATCTTTTGATAATCAGTGACGGATCAAACTTGGAAGACTTTGAATCCCGGGCAAATTTAGTGTCTCAGAAGATTACCCAAATCGGGGATACTATATCGGTCGAAGAGATAGAAAAGATATTTGGTGACCTCAGAAGTTACTTGATAATACCGCACTACGATAAAGAGCCATCAATAACTGGTCAAACGATAGAGAGAATCAAGCCATATATCTCCGCAGGGGAGGTTGATAGCACAAAAAAGTTCATTCGAGCCATAAAAGACAATGCGAAATTAACCCCTGTATTGTTTAGTGATGTAAGAATCAGAAATGATCTTGCAGATTTGCCAACAAGGCAAACTTTTATTGACTGTGGAGATTTGACGCTTGACGTGATTAAGTCATGTCTGCGAGACAAGGCAAAGGTTACTCTGTCCGAGAAGGATGGCAACAAACTATGGCAAATATTTCAAGACGGGCAGAAACTGTCGACAGGACTAAATATCCTACTTGGCGAGCGCTCGACAGGGAAGACCTATACGCTTAACAAGATAAACAACGTTCTTGGGAACGTAAAGTACATAAAACAATTTTCGTTAGTTCAACAAGATGAAGACGCATATGAACGCGAATTCAAAAATGATGTCCAGAGAACGCGTAGCAATTTTGTTGATCAATATTTGTCCGGATTGAAAAATGTTCTTGACAGTATTATTAGTATTGATTTGGTTGCCAATGATCGGCAGGTTGAACAATATCTTGCCACCCTTCTGAAGTCAGCCGAGGATGCAGACCGGCGAGATACCTTTTCTAGGACTGCGCTCTTTGATGAAGTGGAATTCACCATAGGTCAGACTCAGACCCTCAGTGAATTAATCGGTTCTGTTCGCCAAGTAATAGAAAACATTGAGTATAAGGAAATAATTGAGAAGCACTTGGTTCCAGAATCGCTCAAAAGGCTTGTCTGTGAGTTGATTGAACTGCTCTGGGACAAGGCGCTTGAAAATAAGAAGAAGAAACTCGTGAATGAATTGGTGAAGGATATCAAGCAACACCTAAATCTGCGCACGTCAGCAGTTCAGGTAAAAGATGTAGACCTGTATAAAGTTAGCATGGACATAAAACGGGTCGAGAGATTCTCGGAGATAATAAATTTTCTTAAGAGAGAGGCCGTGGTATTCGAGGAAAGTATTCAAGGATTCCGTATAGAAGCTAAGAAAGAACCATTTGCTGGGGCTGGCGAGATAAAGGAAGTAAGCCATGTGAAGACTGCCTTTAGTGATGCCTTTAGAAAATATGAAGACCCATACAAATATCTACGGGCGTTGCTGTCCAATGAGAGCCTAACGCGGTCGGAGCTATACAAGCTCTTTGTAAAAATTGGCTACAGAATATTAAACAAAGACGGTTTCGAGGTCTCCGGTGGAGAAAGATCCGAATTCAGACTTTTACAGGAGATAATGGATGCGCAGAACTACGATGTTCTGTTAATTGATGAACCTGAGTCTTCTTTTGACAACCTTTTTCTAAAGAGCGATGTAAACCAAATACTAAGGAAAATCTCAGAATCGATGCTGGTGGTTGTAGTTACCCACAACAGTACAGTTGGTGCCTCCGTTGGTGCTGATTATCTGCTGTATGCGAGCAAGGATCAAGAAGACGACAAGGTAGTTTATAGGATTTATTCTGGATACCCAACGGATAAGAAGCTGTTTTCTGTGGATGGGAAATCGATAAGTAACCACGAAATTGTAATGGACTCACTTGAGGCTGGCATAGATGCATATGACAGCAGGAGGAAAGGGTATGAAGCTATTAAGCATTGAGAACAACATGGGACTTTATCTTGGTGAATCGGGTCAATACAGCCCGGTGGACAAAATTACGAAAGAAGACCTCCTAAGGCTTGTGAATTTAACACTACAAGAGGATGTTGAGTTCGACGTATATGACGATAACGCAATAAAAAACCAAGCACAGCAGATAGTGTATAAGAGCGTATTTGAAAAACTGCGTGGTCTTAAAGATCGAAAGAAGGAATTTGTAGATGAGTCAGAGAGATTGTATTTGAAGGAATACGAGAGGTATCGGGAAGATTCATTAAAAAAGAGGGTCTAAAAACGTAGTGAGGCGTTTAATGGTTTGCTTACGGGATTCTAGAGAATCTAAGGATGCAATCTTCAGCAGGGTCTTCCCTGAGAAGCGCTTGATGAGGTCCTGGTCATCGGATTGCCCCATCATCTCGATGAAGTCGTCCGGGACTTCTCGTGGATGGTTATGAGCTGGGATATGCGGGCCTGGGTGAGAGAAAAGGGGTTCTATTTAATTGTGTCGCTTTGGGGAAGCAGAGAAGATCCTGATATAGATTGATGTTTTGATAATGTTTTGATGAACGTTCTTTACTCCTTATTCTGAATTCTCCTCCCTCGGCAATCGCAGTCGTCCGGCTTCATCCCGATAAATCGGTATTTCGCATCGTCCTTTGTGCGCTTGCCTTCACCCTCCAAAAGAGGAAAAGGTAAATACCTAAATTTTTCGCCGCCGCCATCAAAAAAATATTTTCCTATTATAAAAAAATTGTTGTTTTACCCAAAAAGCCCGACGAAAGCGGGTGCCTGAGGAAGGGGATCATAACTACGCAACGATTACACCCCAACGATGGTTTTGTAGGCTTGGAGTGCGGAAAGCGAAGGCACGACGAGTGCCGAAGCCCGCACGACAAGACTGCTTGTGAAAGCGAGCGGCCAAGCGAGCGAGGCAGTGAGCCTGAGCCCAAGCGAAGGCGAACGGTGCAAACACCAACAACGTAGCCCGCCCCAGCGGGCGGTGCATTACCTCTTACATTGCCGCCAACTCAACCTGAAAAGCTGTAAAAAAGAACGATTTAGCCAATTTGTAGAGAACAAACCAAGGGTCAGCCGAAGGTACGGATGTAGACTTTTTTTGGCATATTTTTGTAAGTTTTTGATTCGTTTGACATTGCAGTTTCTTTTCCGTTTCTGAAAACAAAAAATTAAAAGGGGGAAAAAGAGAAAAAGAAATTCTTTTCGGGGGCAAAGACCCGCCAATGGCCGGGGCGATTTTGATATTTTCGTGTCTTGCCTGTGGCAAGCCACTGCATCAACTCCCTAGTTGCTGCTAAAAAGCAGCCGAAAACGGGAAACCCCACCACCACCCGAAATAGGCAAAAGCCTATTTCCCCCTTAAAGAAATATGTTGACTATTACTGTCTACTTCTGTAAAATACGGGTACTATGAATAAGCGATACAACATTACGCATGCGGCAAAGGAATTAGGTGTAACTCGCCAAACGCTCTACAATTGGATTGAAAAAGGATGGATTACTCCTAAGCGTGATTACCGCAAGTATCCAGTATTTACAAAGGATGACCTATGCAAGATTAAAGAATGGCATGATAAATTAGAGGATTCTTGATTATGAATATTGAAATCTTTATTGGATTTTTAGGGCTTTTGATTGCCATTTATTCTATTGCACCAGAGGTGGTCAGGGCAAGGGTCCATGCTTTTATTAATCCGTTGCTGTTTAAGATTACGGTACCTTTATACATAGTTGTATCTTTGAGTGTTCTTTATCTTGAGCAGTATTAGGGGTTCTAGACAAAGAACCGCCAAACCCGGAATTTCAAGGCTAATTTAGGGATAAATGGTGGTAAATATTCCTTAATATATTATTGGTTTCAAGGCTAAACCATATCAAAAAACCCATAATTTCTATTCACTTTTTCATAAAATCAGATTTTACCCTCAAAATTCTTCAACATAATCTCAAATAATTCATTAATGTTTAAATTTTTTCCGCCTTTCCTGAATTCATATGTCCCCCTGAAATTTATATTTTTCCAGGCGAAAGGAGATATCCGCTTAATAATCTCAACCGCTTTTCGATTACCTCTTTTTTCGTAATATTCCAGAAGCTTGGAGAGCAAAACAGAGTTGTACAGCACAATACAGTTTGCAAGTAACCTTGCGCTCTCGTTCCAGATCTCCAGTTCACGAATAGTCGAACCCCTGAATTTGCTGTCATTTTCAAAGGCTATTGAGCGCCGAAGGGAGTGATATGATTCTCCTCTGTTTAATGACCGCTGAATATACTGTCGCATAAGGGGGTTATCAATACATTCGAGTACATGCAGAGTCATGAGGATATTATTAAATTCCCAAAAAGCTCTTTTTGTGCGATTGCTTTTCGCAGAGGAATTGAATTTTCTGACAATGATACTCTGGGTTGTCTCCTTTCTGAGCAGCGAAGCCCAGATCCGCTTCATGTTATCCCACTCTTCGACAATCAAATTATCAGTTACTTTCTTTGTCGGTTTTATAAGACCTTTATAACATTTCAGAGGTTTGAAGCCGTAGAGATTGTCTTTTTTGCGATTAATTTTTGTATATCTCGGAACAAACTTTTTATCAATGACATCAAGAAAAGCGAAATTCAGTTTATTGACCGTATGCATGTCTCCTGACAAAAACATGGGATCAATCTCGGAAGTATTGTTATACGTAATATCGAAAATAAAGAAACTCTCGCGTTCATTCGAACCTATTAACTTACAGTTGACCGGGACATTGTTAATAATAATTGACAGATCGACAACTCCTTGAGTAAAGAAGTACTTGGAGGAACGTCTGGCTTTAATGATTTCCCGTTTTGTTTCGAATTTCTGTCCGTCAATACTTCCGTGGAGAACGTCCTCCTTAAAAGTCCACTCTTTGAAAATGGGCAGACTGGCAATTAAGTTAGATACAAAGTCGGAGGCTTTTCTCAGAGTTTCCATACGAATATAGGGGTAACCGTAACATAGCTGCTATTTCACCCAATAAAACTTCCGTTTTTATAAATGGAACTGGAATAATGCTCACTGAACCGGAAAACTCTTCATCACACTCCAATATTCCTTAAGACAATTCATGATTGCAAGTTTCTGACCGACCCTTCATACCGCCAGAGAATCCACGCGGAGCGCAATGTTGCTGAGAGCTGGAATTCGGCCATCGATTTTATCTGCTACGGAGGAAAGTCAGAAATCCAAACCAACGATCCGATAATTCAGGAACTTACAGTATTATGTTTGCACCTGCTGCAAAATGCCTTGGTGCTGGTCAACACGGTCATGCTGGAGCGCGTTCTGTATGACGAGGGGTACATTCACCAAATGCAGGCGGATGACAAAAACGCGATGACGCCGCTGTTCACATCAAATGTAAATCCTTACGGCGACATACATCTGGATATAACCAAACCGTCGTTTCTGGAGGCACACTAATGGAGAAAATCTCACCTAAGAAAATAGCCGGCCAAATTACCAGGCTTCTTCGGAAACAACGCCCGGATTCAATCTACGTAAAAAAAGTGTTTCAGTATGTCCGGCAGAACCTTGCTCTAAAAAGAGAAACGGTTCGGTCAAAAAGGTTGCCGGAACTCATGACTGAAGATGAACTGAACCGATTTTACAAAGCAGTATGGCAGACATCCAACCGGTCTCATATGGTCATGCTTAAACTGATACTGTTCACCGGAATACGAAACGAAGAATTAGTAAACATCACCATTGAAAACGTTGATTTGGACTCGGCACGGATTCGAATCAATCATGGAAAGGGAGATAAAGACCGTTATGTATTGTTTCCTCAATACTTTCGTGGCGAGTTAGCCCAGTACGTCAGTATTCAGAAGGAGAGTGGCGCTGTCTATTTGTTCGAATCAAACCGGGTGCAGAAGTACTCCACCCGTTGGATTCGAGAGATTGTGAAAAAATACGCCAAAATGGCCGGAATCACCAAGAGGGTTCATCCGCATGTAGGGAATAATCTAAAACGACCCAAAAAGGATAACGATTATGTCCCACTATTTTTTTGTATTTAATTCAAGTTTTGATATAAATAAGTATATATAATTCTTTCTGCCGGTTTTAATTCCACGCAATTTTTTTCTTTTATCTCCGAAGTTAGTAAAAAAATCCCCATAATTTCTCAGTTGGATTAGAGTCTTCCTGCTATAATTTCTCCTCAATATTCAGTATATGGAATGGAGGTGCGGAAGGTATTATGAAGAGAAAAACATGTATTCATTGCGGCAAGAGTTTTGATGGCAATCCCAGAGTTAAGAAACAAATGTATTGTAATGGTGGTGAGTGTCAGAGAGCAAGACGAGCGAGATGGCAGAGGGGGAAAATGGGTAGTGATTCAGATTACATGGATAATCAGAGGCACTGTCACAAGGAGTGGATATCACAGCACCCGGATTATTACAGAAATTATAGGGCAAAGCATCCGGAATATACGGAGAGAAACAGGGTCTTGCAACTCAGGCGTAATGCTCGTCAGCGCAAAGATGTGTCAGTCAAGCTGATTGCAAAGATGGACTCGTTAACTGGACTTTATCCAAGTTGCAGAGAGACATTTAAGCTTATCCCGCAGGATGGAAGATTGATTGCAAAAATGGACTCGTTAATAGTTAAGCTTATCCCTGTGAGGAGGTTAGCTACACGGTATGGCTGATTGCAAAAGAGGACTAGATAGGCACCATATATGTCCCATGTTAGGCTTTAATTACCATGAGACATAATAGGTCAAGGCCAGATCTGATTGATTCTGACAGGGTTCGCAGAATTAGAGGTAGTTTCAGCCAAATAGAGCATCGGTTTATTAACGGAAGATATATTGATCTTCTGGATACTACTGAGATACTGCTTTATCTTTTTCTGATTGCAGTGGGAAATAGACAAGGAATAAGTTTTTACAGTTCTGAGCGGATGGGAGATCTTTTGAAATTGAGTGTGAGATTTATTGAGAAAGCAAGAGAGGGATTAGCACAGAAGAAATTTATTGCATATCGAGGCGGAGTATATCAGGTTTTAGAGCTGCCAATTACAATCTAAACATAAAGGAGAGGCGCAAACAATGGAAGAGTTAAGACAGAGGATATTGTATTTACGCGATGTTACGAAATTAAGTTTCTATCAGATTGCAGATCAGACGGGCATTTCGCGAAAAAAAGCATCCAGAATATATAGAGGAGAATATCAGGAAAGAAACAGGGGATCTTCTCTGGATAAGTACCGTTCTCTAATTGCCAGCTGGTTTATAGAATATCCGTCTCTCAAGGCATGCCAGGTTTATGAATGGCTGAGAGAAAGAGGAGTAATAACAAGTTATCCCAGTGTAGCCCAGCATACCAAATCTTTTCGCAAGAAGAAGGAGAGGGTTTATCAGCAGCTTAATTTTCTGCCTGGTGAAGAAGGGCAGGTAGACTGGTTTTTTGTCCATCACAAAACACTTGGCAAACTTGCCGGTTTTATCCTCATCCTGAGCTACTCACGATATCTGTTTGCTCATTTATTCCCCCGTCATTCATTTGAATTCTTTATTGAAGGTCATCTCAAGGCATTTAAAGCTCTTAACGGCACACCTCATACGCTGCTGTACGACAACCTCAAATCTGTAGTGTTAAAGCTAAAGCCAGAGCTGCGGCATAATCCTCGCTTCTTAGAATTCTGCCGCCATTATGGTATCCAGATACGGCTATGTAATCCTGCCAGAGGAAATGAAAAAGGCAGAGTGGAACGAGCTATTCGTACACTCAGAGAGACATTCTTTAACGCAGACAATTATTCTTCCATGAAAACTATGAATCAGGGATTATATGAATGGGTAGAGAAAAAGAATCAGGCCATGCATAGAGCCACAAGACAAAAGCCGATTGATTTATTGAAAGAAGAAAAACTTAAAGCGCTCCCGGCAATACCGTGGAAAAATGTATCTATTCATCTACCTGTTAAAACAACCAAAACTGCTATGATGGATTTTGATACAAATGCATATTCTGTTCCTGATTACCTGAGGGGAAAATCTTTATCTGTTCATTCCACGCCCACCTTGGTCATGATATATGATGGGGACAAAAGGGTTGCTTGTCACCTAAGAGATTTCCGGAAACATAAACAGGTTACCAATCCTCTTCATCGCAGTTATTCGCATTTGTCTGCTAAAGCTAAAATGCAGCGTGTCTATGAAGTGATAAAGGGTCTTGACCCGTCAGTAGCTGAGTTCCTCCTCAAAAATCAATCCTGTGGTGAAGATCCTCAACAAACTGCTTTACAGATATTTAAACTGCTAAAGAAAGAATCCAGAACCATTATTGTAGGCATCGTTAAGGAGTGCCTGCAAAGAAAAAGCCCCAGGCTTAAAACCTTTCTTTCTTATCTCAATCTAGAACCGGCAGAAAATGCAGAAGTGGTCCAACCGCAAAAATCTGAGCTTTTAAATATCTCTTATCAACCCAGATCACTGGAGGTGTACGATGACGAAACAGAAAAATCTTGAAGACCTTTTAGGGGAACTGGCATTTAAAACACCAATAAAAGAAATACAGCCTGATACCCATGAGGTTATTGCTGATTTCCTTGCCACAGAAAAAGAGTATCAAAAACAACATAAAATCAAAAGACTTCTCAGAATGTCAGGGATAAGACAGGTAAAAATATTGAGTCAGTTTGATTGGCATTTTAATTCTAAGATTGCTAAAGCTGATATCCTTGCATTCCATAACTCACCATGGATTGAACAAGCTCATAATCTTGTTCTTATTGGGGACACAGGTTTGGGTAAATCTCATATAGCCGCTTCTCTTTGTTATGAAGCTATCATGCAGGGGTATTCAACTATCTACATATCTGCATTTGATCTCTGCTCCAAAATCAAAAAGGCTATCACTACTGCTTCCAAGATTGATTACTATGCCAAGGTACGAGTCTTATGTATCGATGAACTCGGGTATACTTATCACAAAAAGGAAGATACTGATATCATATTTCAGATTATCTCTAAAAGAACCGAAATTCTTCCTACTATTGTTACCACTAATCTTGTTCCTAAAGATTGGGGATCTATCTTCAGCGGCCCTGCCGCTTCTGCTATTCTTGATAGATTGAGTTTTAATGGGAAACTTATTACCTTTGAAGGGAGTTCTTATCGATTACTTAAAAAACATAAGTCAAAATAGACTGTTTTTACTCCACATATCTCTTACCTATGCTCTTGATACGAACAAGGGATACTTCTCATCTTCAACCACTTTTTGGGCACCCTAAATTATTCTTTTTGGGTCGTTTTAGATTATTCCCTACATCCGCATCTTTTCCGTCATCAGATTCTAACCTATCTTACAAGTAAAGGTATTGTTGATGCAAAAATTCAACTCATCAGCGGACATAAAAATCGGGAGAGTTTAAGCATTTATCAAGATTTAAGTCTAGCAGACATAGAAAAGGAATATTGGAGTGTGATGAAGAGTTTTCCGGTTCAGTGAGCATTATTCCAGTTCCATTTATAAAAACGGAAGTTTTATTGGGTGAAATAGCAGCTATGTTACGGTTACCCCTATATATCCTTATCTTTTATCCATAGGCTTTTTGGCGTGTGTTCTGCACGCATAATCAATACCCTCGTTAATGTCCCATAT
>JAUSPI010000150.1 GCA_030655775.1 Syntrophales bacterium | reverse complement strand
AATGGAAGCCTTTTCTATCGCAAGGATGAAGGGTTCACTTCATGCCCCGCCTTTGCAGTGAAGGTTGTTGATCGTGTGGGTGCAGGTGATGCGGTTCTGGCCTTAACATCTGTGATGTCCGCCGATAGTGTTCCTGCGGATGTGATAAGTTTTGTCGGCAATCTTGTTGGTGCGGATGCAGTGTCGATTGTGGGAAACAAAAGGTCAATAGATCGCGTGAAACTTATGAAAAGCATTACAAGCCTTATGAAATAGGCCCAAAAAGCTTTGATGAGAGATGCTTGCGTAATGGGCACATTGTCATTGCGAGCGACAGCGAAGCAATCTTTAACTCTGTGTAATCATGATAGATTGCCACGTCGCTTTGCTTCGCAATGACTTGCGGATATTTTTGACAGCTCTGATTCTGAGAGAGGAATAATAATGAAAGAGAAAATAGCAGTCATCGGCAGTAATTCCTTTTCCGGGGCACATTTTGTTAATTACACCCTTGCGGAAGGGTCAAAAGTAATCGGAATAAGTCGATCCCCCGAGCCGAATGCAGTCTTTCTTCCATACAAAAACAGACAGAATGCAACTTTCCAATTCTGCCAGTTGGACCTAAATCATGATTTAGATCAGCTAATGAAAATTATTCGTGAATTTGAACCGGACTATGTTGTCAATTTTGCCGCCCAAAGTATGGTGGGTGAAAGCTGGCAACATCCTGAGCATTGGTTCCAGACCAATACAGTAGCTACGATGAAATTACATGATCTATTGCGCCGATGTGAGTTTCTGAAAAAGTATGTCCATATTTCCACTCCCGAGGTGTATGGCAGTTGCGAGGGACTTGTACAGGAAAGCACAAACTACAACCCGAGCACTCCCTACGCCGTGTCCCGCGCTGCTACTGATATGAGCCTGAAGACATTTTTTGATACCTATGATTTCCCTGTTGTGTTCACCCGTGCGGCCAATGTTTATGGCCCCGGGCAGCAGCTTTACCGCATTATTCCCCGGGCCATACTCTATTTCATGTTAGGCAAAAAACTGCAACTTCATGGCGGTGGCCATTCGGTACGTTCATTTGTTCATATCCGTGATGTTGCGGATGGAACTCTCCACGCAGCTCGCAATGGAGGCCCCGGAGAAATATATCATCTTTCCACTACTCGAAATATTTCCGTTCGGTCGCTCGTTCAGATGATAGCGGAACAAATGGAGTTATCATTTGAAGATAATATTGAAGATGTGGGAGAACGTATGGGCAAGGATGCGGCCTATTTGCTCGATAGCACCAAAGCAAGGGAAACATTAGGGTGGAAAGATCAGATCAGCCTGGAACAGGGAATTGAAGAAACCATTGCCTGGGTAAAAGATAATCTGGAAGAGCTAAAAAAACAGCCTTTTGATTATATACATAAGGCATAAGGGCATAGGGCGTAAGGCGTAAGGAATGGGGAATTTTAAGAAACTCAAGGTTTGGCAAAAAGGTAAGGATTTAGTGGTTTATCTTTATGCGCAGACTCAACAGGGTGTATTTTGTAAAGATTATGGTTTAAGAGATCAAATTCGCAGGGCTGCTGTTTCCATACCGAGCAACATAGCGGAAGGCGATGAATCTGGTTCTGACAAGCAATCCATCAGGTATTTTTATATAGCGAAGGGTTCCACCGCAGAAGTGTTGACCCAATCCATTATAGCTTATGAGATAGGGTATCTTGATAAAGAAAGTTTTGAAAATATTGAAAGGGAATGTAAGGCGATATCGGGCATGCTGATGCGTTTGATTCAAGCTCGCCCTTAATCCCTCAGCCCTACGTCTTACGCCCTGAACCCTAAACCTCAAAAGGAGATTTTATGCACATTCTTTTAACAGGCGGCTGCGGTTACATAGGTTCCGTTCTAACCCCAAAGCTGCTGAACGCAGGCTTCAAAGTCACCGTCGTCGACATCATGTGGTTTGGAAACTTTCTTCCGGAGCATAAAAATTTAAAAATAATCCAGCAGGACATTCGTAACATCGACAACCTGACAATGGAAGACGTGGACGTTGTCATCCATCTTGCCAATGTTGCCAACGACCCCTGCGGAGACCTTAACCCGAAACTTTCATGGGAGGTAAATGCACTGGCAACTATGAGCCTTGCCGAATGGGCAATTCGGCATAATGCAAAACAGATTATATTCTTCAGTTCCGGCAGTGTTTACGGGGTAAAAGAAGAACCTCAGGTTACAGAAGATCTCTCTCTGGTTCCCATCTCCGATTACAACAAAACCAAGATGGTAAGCGAACGGGTTCTCCTGAGTTACAAAGATTCCATCGTGGTTCAGTGCATTCGCCCTGCAACTGTCTGCGGATATTCTCCAAGAATGCGCCTTGATCTTTCAGTCAATATGTTGATAATGCAGGCACTGGCTAACAAGAAAATAACGGTGTTTGGCGGAGATCAGGTCAGGCCCAATATCCACATCCAGGACATTACAGACCTTGTTCTCTTTTTCATTGAACAGGGAGAAAAAGTCCAGGGCATTTACAATGCTGGCTTTGAAAACATTTCAATCCTGGACATTGCCAAAAAGGCAACGGAATTGGCGCCGGCCGAGATAGTGGTAACTCCGTCAAACGACCCACGCTCTTACCGTCTGAACTCCGATAAGCTCCTGGCTACCGGTTTTAAACCAAAATATAACGTTGAATATGCCATGAAAGAGATTGTCGATGCCTTTGAAGCTGGAAAGCTGGAAGATAAAGATGGCTGTTACAATGTCAGGAGCATGAATAAAATCCAAAGCTTATCATAATAGGCTATCCGAGAATGCGCCAACGTTGTCATTTCGAGCGGAGCGAGAAATCTTCATTGCAGCGTAGGGAGAAACAAAGATGGGCCAAAAGATTGATTTATTAGCAAACTACCCGAAGACCAAGCGGGATGTGAAAGACCGCGGGGCGTCTAAAACTGAAAAAGATAGGGCCATTGCCAGGGAATTCGGCAGGGAATTTTTCGACGGAGATCGGAAACATGGTTACGGTGGGTTCTCATATAATTCCAGGTTCTGGCAACCCGTGACCCCGACTTTTCAAAAGCATTTCGGGCTAACGGCTTTGAGCTCTATTCTGGATGTGGGATGTGCCAAAGGATTTATGATGCACGATATGGCGGAATTAATACCCGGTATCACAGTAAAAGGTGTTGACATCTCCGAGTACGCGATTGAAAATGCGATTGAGGATATGCAACCCCATGTTCAGGTGGCCAATGCTAAGGATCTCCCTTTTGAAGACAATTCATTTGATGTAGTGATTTCTATCAATACTATTCACAACTTGGAAAAAGATGAATGCGCCCTCGCTCTGCAGGAGATTGAAAGA
>JAUSPI010000149.1 GCA_030655775.1 Syntrophales bacterium | reverse complement strand
TCTGGCACTACAAATGACGTTTCAGGCTACCTGCAATCGTAAGGTATTGTAATTAAACATATCATGTTTTCTTGCCTGCCAGATTTCGGCAATTTTCAGGGCGCAAATCATGAATTTGGGATAATACATTCCTCCAGGTTTTCTCGTAAGCCAAACCCGAGAAGATGTCAAGCCGCCGGTTGCAGTGCTTACTCCGGTCTCCCAAAAAACTTGCTTGCACCTCAGACACCAAAGGGAATACAAACTCAGAAACATTATACCACGGCCACAAAGCGCTTTCAAAAACAGACTGAAAAGTGGATGGATTTAGCTCATATTCCCCTGCACCCGAAAACATACGAAAAAGTTATGAAGTCTATGAAGTTTGGAAAAAATGCAACGGAGGAGATACAGCATCAAATTGATCATGACGCGAGTGGATATGATAACGATAATTTCCCAGTAATAAGCCTCTGGGCATTTTATAATGTGCTCACCTGGTATATTACTCATCAGGCTGTTTCTCTAAACCACAGGGTAGAGATGGAGACCCGATTGAGAACCGCAATGGTTTACTTTCGGAGGGTACCAAATCAGATGGTGAGATAGGGGCGAAAAGGCTGAAACAATGACTATCTATCTGAGATAATATGCGTCCTTTAGAAAAGGGATCGTCAACGAGAGTCTCTGGCTTTTTCAGCTCAAATACGTTATCTTTCTTTATAGTGTGTTTGATGTTTAAAAATGTTCGGGGGGTCATTCGTATGACACTGGAAGGATACACCGCCTAACATTTCAAACACAGCGTTTGATTATATCTCGTTAAAAAAGACCCAGAGAAAGAGTAAAATGAAAAAATATAATCAAGAAATGCTTGATATAATATATGAAATTAGTAAAGAGAAAAACATAGACATAACAAATGAGGTAGGTCCTGAATACTATTCTTGGTTTTTAGAAATTACCGATGGGACTATGGAAGTTATAATATCTTGTATTCTACGCGACAGAGCAGAGTATATTAATAAAAAGATTTTTTCCAAAGAGTGGGAAAACGACAATGAACTATTTGATTATGTAATGGAGTTCTTAGATATGATCGCTCAAGGTGTTATGGGACTGGGCGAAACTGATGGCAAAATTGTTATCCTTATGCCTATAGGTCCTCCTCCAGATATAGAAACTGAACAAAAAATTGATAAAAAGATACAAGGCTGCAAAACAATTATACGAAAAATACTTGAAGAATCTGTAGGGAATGCGCCAACCTCGCAGAAGAAGGAGTTGACCGAGAAGCAATATCAGGACTTAAAGAACGGGTTGAAACCGATCTACAAGCAGCTCTTGAAAGCGAAATTCTTAGCGAGATTGCAAGTGAAAGGAATCTTACCAACGAACAGTTCGAACAATCAATGAAAGAATGGGACTATCTGGTCTCAAAGACTGTCGCTCCCAAAAAAGAAGAACCCACCGTAGACCTTACCAAATACGAAAAAGGCCCCGAAACACAGATAACCATAGAAGGCAAAGAAGAGCCTATCTTTGTCGATAAAGAACCCACTGAAAAAGCTGAAACCTACCAGCATAGATGTTTACTAATCTCATGGGGCGGGAATATGCAGTTAATTTCTAAGACGTTTGAGGAAGAGGGGAAACCCGAAGCCGCAAAGAAGGAGGCAATAAATTGCATGTAGGAAATCAATATCGTAACTCCGTTGTCTATTTTCAAAGTTAAAATAGTTGCTATTTGCCTTGATCAATACCATCAAGCCAAAGATTTAAGGTTGCTATTTTCTGCCTTAATCATTGTTTAAAAATCCAAAAATGCAGACAGCTTTATCTGCGATTCAGATTTTTCATCCTGTCAATGCCAATTGAAAGTGTGAAGGGGTTGGATTGCACGCTTAACAAAATAAGGCAAAATGTTAAGTAAAAAACGTTCAGAGGGGAAAACTGCCTGAGAAATGCAGGGATCCCAACCTGCTGTTCGTTTAGTAAGGAAAGAAGCAAAAACGGGCATTAGTGGCACCTATGTTCATATATAGTGAGAGGTTTACTTATGACAGAAGACAAAGAAAGATATTGCCTGGATTGCGAATTCAGGAAACACCAGTTCACCAATAAAAACAACTTTTGCGAGACAGGTTACCGGCTAAATCCCGGTTCAAAAAAGGCAACGGAAAACGTTTTTCTAAATGGGGGCGATGCTTGCAGGTTCAATCCCTGGAGACGCAAATTAAGACAGGATCTGTTTGTTAAGCACGGACTTAAAAGGAGCGGATATGCGAACATCCAAACACATTAAGTATATCAGCGTCGAGAAGGCATGGGGCAAAATTGCCGGCCTGGGAATATATGTTGGGTGGGATAGATACCCACGTGTTCTAATTCTGACTATCGGACAATGGGCGATATTTTTGGGGCCGCACAAGTAAATAAAATAAGAGGATAAAATGTACAATAAAAGAGTATCAGCACCAGAGGACAGCAAGGAATGGAAATGTAACTGGCGAAAATGTGCCGGCGGTATGGGTATGGCTGGCAGGGGTTCTTGCTCTTTCAGGGGAGAATGGTGGAACGAGGAATGTCCTTGTTTCATGACTGATAAGGAGTTTGAGGAAAATTGGGAGAAAGAAACTATTAAGAGGAGGGAGCACAGTGAAAATACCAAGGAAGATTGAATTTAAGGGATACGTTAAGGCAATGCAACCGATTGTTCATCTGTCAGGAGAAACATCTGGGCGTGATGACAGGAAGGTTAACAGTATAATTGTGCAGAAATTCATACTTGCCGACGGCACAGAGATTTTTGTACCGAAGGTCAATGCAAATGCTGTCAGGGGGATAATGCGGGACTGTATGGCGAGCGCCTATTGTGCTGACAAAGGTATAGATTTTTCTCATATCGAAACTTTCAACCTGTTCTTTTCAGGTGGCATGAGGTTGGAGCGGGGAAACGGGAAGAAAGTGGAAAACATATTCAATGATCTCGGAATAGAAATAGGAGAAAACTTTGAACTCGCAGTTATAGAAAACCTTGCGCTAAAAGAGCCGCTGGTATCGTTATTGGGAGGCTCGGTTGGTAAGACAATGATTGAATCCCGTATTAACTTCTCCAATCTTATTTCAATGACTCGGGAGACGCGGCCGTTTATCGATATGGCTGTTCTGCGCCATTATCTTACAGGAACAATGGAGGACATAGAAGAAGCCGAGGATTTACCGCTTCCGGGATGTGGAGATATAATCGACAAGATGTTTATTACGAAAAGGGACGATGCCTTGAATCCCAAGAACATAGAGTACTTTACTGATCAGGGTGTTGACGAGATACGGCGATACATTATTGAAATTGCGGATAGTAAAGAACGGGAAAAGAATCGCAGCAAGAACGATAAAAGGGCAAAAAACCAAGATGTGGTGGATAGTGCGGAGGATGAGAGCCTAACAGTGACTAAATCGGTGAAGGACATCCATCAATTTGAGGCTATCGCGGCGGGGACGTGTATGGAAAGCATAATAACGCTCACGGGCGTCACCGATGAACAGCTTGGTATCTTCCTCGCGGGTCTGCGCTTTTTCGCGAATACGCCGTATCTGGGTGGATGGAAATCGAGAGGATGCGGCAGGGTAGAGTTCTCGTATCTGGTGTTCGAGGATGGAGAGGAAAAGGGCAGGGTTGCCCTGGTTGGAAATAAGTATGAGGAAAAGTTATAGTGAAACTCATTAAAATACATTTGCGGAATCAACAAGTCATCCTTGACGACTACACCCACTTGGACGCTCTGGTATCATACGCCAGGGTCATGCAGACCGGGGATATTGAGGACAGGTGGGATATTCCTATTAAGCGGATCTATTTGCCTGACAAGGAAAAGTTCATGTTCGATTGTTCTGTGTGGTTTGGCAAAATACTCGGATTTCAGGATCACATATATACAAAAAATCCGCTTCGCGGTTTTAACAGGCTGTTCTCCCTTGACTCTAAAAAGGATACTGCTTTTAAAAAACAGATTATACCGGGTGGGGGCCGCAGCAGAAACTTTCTGTTTACGCTTCGCTGCACTATGATTAATGAAATTTGTTTCCTGGTCAATACAGATAATTGTGGTGTTGGGGAAATTGTAGATCTGCTTCACGGTCTGGTGGGAATTGGGAAAAAGAAGATCGGCAAGGTAAAGGAGATTACTGCAGGGGATATTGCTGATTCGAGTATTCCTGAACTTTACAGGGTTACCCCCACAGACATCAAGGATAGTAATAGGTTTAAGGTGAAGTACGGATACCGTTCCCCGTACTGGCACATTGACAATCAGGATGAATGTTATATGCCGCCCGTTCCCTTGGAACGTGTAAAATGGCTAAGGGGGTTAAATTCATGAAACCACAGCGTCTTTACCTGAAGTTTAAGACAATAGGGGAAAGCCAGGTTGTTCAAAACTTTTTTTATGACAGGCTGAACGGTTTTATCAATGCTGTCTTAAAAAGAGCAGATCCCGAATACCAAAAGCGATACCATCTCAACGGCAGTAAGTATGGTCAACGTCCTTATCGCCTGTACAGTTACAGTTCGTTTTTCTCACCACAGATGAAAAGACTCCACTCTGTTGAATTTTATCCTCCTGATTCGGATATGGAATGGATCGTATCTACTGCTGATCCGGAATTTTCGAAAAACTTTGTCGAGGGACTGGCAGACGAAATAAAGGAAGGTAACGGTATTATCCAGCTTTCCGATTTCCGGGCAAGGTTGGTAGATATTCAGGAGGTCAATGCCCCGATTCACAACAACAAGTTTGTAACTCTTTCCCCGTTCGTGTTTTCACGGCGGATCAAGCCCGGTAACCATACGCGTTATTGTACAGATGAGAAGGAGATTAATGAACTTCTTCCTGCTCACCTTGCTCGCAAGTGGCATGCTTTGACCGGAGAGAAAATCGAGAATCCTGATATAAGTGTGAGGTTCCGTGACGTAAGACCGGTAAAACGTTATTTTCGGGATAAGGATAGTGGACATACAAATGCCATAATTGCCAATCAGGGACATATAGAGTTTCTGACTGACGATGAACGGATACTGAACCTGATATACTATGCAGGTTTTGGCCTGCGCGGGTCAACAGGTTATGGGTGCCTCGAAGTTATGCCCTTGAGTTAATGCTTTTCGGATATTGTAAATAATATCCGGCAGATAATTAAACTCTGCTATCCAGGAAGAGGCAGGTAGCAATATGAAAAATGGTAGTAATCACAGAATATAGGACTTTAAGAAATCAACACAGCTCTTTGAAAATTCAAAACAATTTCAGAAAATGGGGTTGTAGAGCAGGTTCAGCTATTCATAGGATTGAAACTCTTTATGACGGGTCGATACGATACGGCGCCGATTAGTTGTAGAGCAGGTTCAGCTATTCATAGGATTGAAACGGGAAGTATTGTTTCCGCTCTGAAGTTAACAAGAAAGTTGTAGAGCAAGTTCAGATATTCATAGGATTGAAACAAGCCGCAGGTGCAGGCCTTGCGCGATATGCTGTAGTTGTAGAGCAGGTTCAGCTATTCACAGGATTGAAACCAGGGACAGACAAACAACACATTCCGAGAGGAAACGTTGTAGAGCAGGTTCAGCTATTCATAGGATTGAAACCGGGAGTACCAGTTAGAGATGCGGTCATGGATATCGGTTGTAGAGCAGGTTCAGCTATTCATAGGATTGAAACGAGACGAAAGCCTTCCTGTCCGTATTCATCAAGTGTTGTAGAGCAAGTTCAGCTATTCATAGGATTGAAACACTATACCTTGTAGGTATGGTTTTAGCCGGAAAACAGGTTGTAGAGCAAGTTCAGCTATTCATAGGATTGAAGTTAAAAGAGGAGAAAATTACATGATAAATACCTCAAAGTTCTTTTATGAGAACATCAGAAAATCTGCTTTTCCCGAGTTACAGCTTCCCCCCACCAGGGAACTGAATGCGCCGGTTCGATGTATGTGCTGTGGTTGCCTGACTACAGTGGTAGCAGATAATGATCCGATTAAGGACACCTTTACGGACTATGGGGCGCTTCCGTATTTGGGCGAATCTGCCTATATGTGTCCTTATTGTGCGTTTACCCTCCAAAATAATGTGCGGAAAAAGATCGTAAATTTTATCCTATTTCCTGATGGATCGTATTACAGAATAACAAATTCGCGTGGCGTTAGTACAGGGCTTTTTAGGGATAAGGTGGATACACCTTACTTGTTGTCACTCCTCAACGAGAAGGGACTCCGAAACAACGGAGAAGAACCGAAATACAGACAGGGGAAAAATAAGCATGTCGTTTTTAAGGCAAAGCTTACAACCGATCCGGATTTAATCGTTGCCAATACCCCAGATGGCCCGTTGTTTATTGATCGAAAAAGGATAATCAAACTTGACGATAAGCTGGGTGAGTACCTTGACATGATCGACGGCATAGAAGGGTTGCCAAAGTTTACGGGTAACAGAATATCGCCCCTGGTAAAAATGTGCAGTCCCAAAATACTGCCGTATCTGCCACAGGAATTGACGCTTTTAAGCGATGCAGATCTTATTGGGCTGGCGCTGATAAATGGAAAGGTTATGCCGGGATAGAAAGCGATACAACTATTTATAGGATTAAAACTCGGAGGATACAGATTGCAAGTTTACGATTACCTGGTTTAAGGCAAGTTCAGCTATTCATAGGATTAGAACGCAGGTGGGAACTTCTTCGTGTACGATTCAAGGGCAGAGGTAGATTAACTATTCATAGGATTAAAATATATCTGGAGGTGTTTTTATGGACAAAGTATTTAAAAAAATATGGAAAGACTTTGGGGAGAAGAGGGAAAACCAACTTGAGATTGCAAATATAATAGATGAGACTCTGCATCTGGAAAAGAAATACTCCATTATAACTTCACCTCCGGGTACAGGGAAAACAGTTGGGTATCTTGTGCCTGCGATACGGTATTCTCTTGAGACGGGGACCCCTGTTATCATATCCACCTCTACCAAGAGCCTGCAGGACCAGATCTGTAGTGATATTGACAGGCTTCGTAAACATTTTAAGCCCTGTATAAAAGCAAGTGTCCTGAAAGGGAAGAACAACTATCTTGACCGTGACAGGTTTCTTAGTTTCTTGTCGGAAAATCTCATCAAGGACAAGGTGAACGGGGTTGATATATCAGAATTCTTACAGTGGGTGGAGGCAACGGAAGATGGCGATCTGTCCACTGTTAAAGTTCCCGACACGATCCCTGAAAGCGCTTATACTCACGGCAGTTACTTCTACGAGAGAGCCCTCGGCAAGGCTATGGATGCAAATATAATTATTACCAACCATAGTGTTGTCCTTACATGGGTAAAAATGAATATGTTGGAACGCTCTTATCTGCCCCCGGAACTTATGCAGAATGTCATATTCGATGAAGCTGACCAGCTGGATAAGGCTATCAAGAATGTCTTTTCAGTTTCCGTGGCGATATCCCGTCTCCGCAGACTGTCAGCCATTTTCATGGACGTTGTGGGAAAAGACCAAAAAAAGCATGTAACCGAGATATACAATAAATTCGATTCTTACATGGAGGACATACAGGGGATAAAGAATGGGGATTCATATAGAATTGGGAAAGACGAGAAACGGAAGCGGCAATTTAAAAAGACGCTTACACGAATACAGAGTGATATGGATAACCTGATAGGTATTGTCAAGCGCAGCCGTACAAAAAAGAAAACGACCCGAGCAGTTGTCATGGAAGAGCTTGAAAGAAAACAGAAAAATATATCACTCTTACTGCGAAAGGTAACTGCGGATCCGTGGAATACTGCAATAATGTACAGTTCCGTCTATCGTTATCCCTCATTTGAATATAATGGAAATATTCAGAAGATACAGATAAACAGGCATTTGTGGAGTCAGCTTGCCTCTGCATCATTTATTTCTGCCACTATTTACGAGGCTAAGTTCTTTCTGGACGGGATCGGCTTGCCGCATGAAGAAAAGTTCATTGCCACCCTTGCTGACTGTTACGGGGTAACTGATATTTTAACCAGGCATAAAATAACGGCACTAAAGTCCCCGTTTCCATTCAGAGCCGATGTATTCTATCCTCCTGAAGCATGGCCTGCACCGATAGCCCGAAAAGCCACTTCGGAAAACCACGAATACCATGAAAATCTATGTTCAATGATAGCCGACAGCAGTAAATCGGCACGCAACGTCCTGGTTCTCTTTGGTTCCTATGGCGGGATAAACCAGTTTTTTGAGCATGCTCGCAAAAACGAAGCTATGAGAGAATTGCTGCTCAATGAGTGCAATTTAACAAAAGTCGATAACTCCATGAAGTTCCCTGTAATACTTGACTTGCTCGAAAACGGCAAGAATATACTCCTGGCTACAGGTGATTACTGGATTGGCAAGGATTTTCCCAGGGACAGTATCAACTCTCTCGTTATCGCTAAATTGCCGTTTGCACAGTCGCTCACAGAAAATCAGATGGAATTTCAGAAAGATTTCTTTTCAGCCATACTTCCGGGAGCGGTAACGCAATTTGTCCAGGGATGCGGCAGGTTGATCAGGGGACACGACTACACGGGAACCATATACATTGCAGATAGCCGAATAGTAACGAAAGGCTATGGCTCAAGGTTCAGAAAGTATCTTGAACAGAACTATGAATCATTTTGTACCTACGGGGCCCAAGACGTTCAAGTTGTAACCATGGAAGCACGCAGGGACACAGCATCAGGACAACAGGAAGCAGAAGTTGCAATGATTGCTACATGATTGTTGGAGTATCATTTGCGAACCTGAAGTTCACGTGAGTTTCCCGAGGGTTCGCATTGTGTGGAGGTGTTGAAAACAAAGGGGCTACAGAAGTTGTTCTTTGACAATCAAATATATTATGCACAGGAAAAGGGCGGTTCGCAGAAAGTGGGGGAAAGTCTCTTTAAAATTAGTTACTTGTAAGATGACAGTTGTTTCCCACACTTAACTATTCATAGGATTGAAACCTGAAAAGGTTATCGTTATCGGACACCGATACCCGTTGTTTCCCACACTTAACTATTCATAGGATTGAAACATTCGACAAGCCAGTCTGTGTGTGGCACACGGGTTGTTTCCCACACTTAACTATTCATAGGATTGAAACCCGCCCTTCGTATCGGCAGGATCGAGGCGAATGAAGTTGTTTCCCACACTTAACTATTCATAGGATTGAAACTTCCAGATCATAGGCGCTCTTAACGCCGTCCAAAAAGTTGTTTCCCACACTTAACTATTCATAGGATTGAAATTATGATTACCTTAGCCACTAATTTTGTTCCGTTATTTATGTTGACGGTTATTCTTATGGCAATTCTACGCTTTCTCAGCAAGCATATCATGTTGATGCTTTACAGGCTGGCAGGGTGGAAGGGGGTAATTATTACCGGCTGGATCGGGACCTTTTTTCACGAAATGTCGCATGCGTTAACCGCGGTACTGTTTGGCCACAAGATAACCGCATTCAGGCCCTATGTTTTTGATACGTCAACCGGGGCACTCGGTTATGTCGGGCATAGCTGGAACAGTAGAAGCGTCTATCAACGATCCGGCCTCTTTTTTATTGCTATCTCACCCTGTATATTAGGTACAATAGCGGTCTATTTCCTCGCTGTATATTTGGTTCCAAATGCACACCAAGTGGTCGATTACCTTGCCGGCATCTCGTGGATACCTCAATCTCATATTGCACACTATTTGTGGTCGGTTATCCTTTCTTTCCCCCATTTTCTGGGACAACTTTTTGCCTTGCATAACTTCGTCTCGTTCAAATATTGGGTTTTTCTGTTTATTGCAGGTTCGCTAATTATCCATATGGTACCGTCTACTACTGATCTGCGGAATGCTGTCCAGGGCATGTTCATCCTTTTTCTGCTAATCTTTTGTGTCCTGTTCTGGGCCTGGTTGCTGGGTGTTGACGAGATTGCGGTTTTATATATATATCAATTTGCCGCGCTTCTTAATTTCCTGCTTGCTCTTGCATGTCTGTTTTCCCTTGCCTGTTATCTTTTGTTTGCGGCGATTGCGTTTCTGGAGGAGGTTGGAGTGTCAAGGTGAGGTCTTTGTTGAACAATATTGGCGGAATATTAATTATACTCTTGTTCCTGGCAGTTCTGATCTATCTGCCCAATATAATCAGCAGTGTGACAGATAGGGGCTTGGGGGAAGCGGGGCAAAAGATCAGGTCTTTTTTATCCACGCATGGCAGTCAAATGCAGCCCCGAGGCGTCAAAGGCACATCCAGGAAAGGAGAGGACGCTCAAGAGCAGCAGGAAAATTGCAATAAGGCTGAAAAAGACGGAAGCTTCCCTGATTTCTATGTAGTTCCCCGCTCACTATCAGAAAACAAAGATGGTAAGAAGGAGCCGTTCAGTGGTTTTTATGTTGGTGGTAGAAATTAAGCAATTATTCGTTATTCCCTTGACTTTTCATTAAAAGTGTAGTATAGGAAATGTTAAAAGTGAGAGGGTTAATCGCGATGGACGAAATAAAGGCAAGATCATTAGTTAAAAAATTAATAAAGGCCGCATGGGAGGCAGGTAGATATTCCACAAATCCCAACAGCTTGATTTTAAAAGATTCTCAAAAAAAGGCAGAGGGGATAGGTGATGAAATAATTCGTCATCTAACAAATTCTGACGATGACTAATACCGAAAAGAATAGCGAAAACCTCTTAAAGACCAGCCTTCAGGGGGAAATCAAGTCAATTACTTATTCCGATACCACTACAGGCTGGACGGCAGCCAGGGCTAACATACAGGGGGAGAAACAGCTCGTCGTCATTGTCGGCGCCATCCTCCAGCCTAAAGTCGGAGACATTCTTGACCTGGAAGGCGAGTGGGTCAATCATCCGAAATACGGCAAGCAGTTTAAGTTCGATGCTTATGTGCCCGTGTATCCAAACACTATAAACGGTATTACCGCCTATCTGGGTTCAGGACTCATCAAGGGGATCGGCCCTGAGTTGGCAAAGCGGATAGTGAAAATGTTCGGGAATGGCACGTTTGAGGTCATCGAGAACAGACCCGATCTCCTGAGAAAGGTTTCAGGAATAGCAGAAAAGCGCATAGACATAATCTCCAAAGCCTTTAAAGACCAAAAAGAGATACGGAACGTAATGGTGTTTCTGAAAGGCCATGGTATATCAACAGGGTATGCCACAAAGATATACAAAAGATACGGTAACGATTCAATAAAACTTCTCTCGGAAAACCCCTACAGGCTTTGTGAAGACATTTTTGGAATTGGATTTCTGACAGCGGATAAAATCGCAGAACGGATGGGCTTTAGTGGCGATCACCCCTTGAGGGTTAAATCCGGGGTGCTGTATGTTATGTCTCAACTTGGTAAAAACGGTCATGTTTATTGCCCTTTTAATGAACTTGTCGACAAGGCGGATGAGTTTCTCGGTGTGAGTACGGATATCGTAAGAAATGCAATCATAACCCTGGCCAGGGAAAAACATATAGTGGTGGAACGTGATGAGAGTAATTCCGGCGCTAATCCTGTATATGAGAAAATGCTGCACATTTGCGAGTGCGGAACAGCGGAAAGGCTTCGGAAACTGGCGGCAGGAAGTAACGGCCTTTGCTTGAATAAGATAGACTTACGGAAAGTGGTAGCTGAAGTCGAGCAAGACAAGAAGATAAAACTGGCGCCGGAGCAGCGTGAAGCCGTGCAGACAGCCTGTGAGTCAAAAGTCATGGTTATCACAGGATCTCCTGGAACAGGAAAGACTACCATTATCGAGTCAATCGCCGGGATCTACAACAGGAAGAAGTGTAAGGTCATCATGTGTGCCCCCACAGGCAGGGCAGCGAAGCGTATGACCGAAGCAACAGGGTTCAGATCATCCACGATTCACCGTCTGCTTGAATATACCCGTGGAGGAATTTTTCAAAGGGAC
>JAUSPI010000148.1 GCA_030655775.1 Syntrophales bacterium | reverse complement strand
AGGCGGCAGTTTCAGGGAAGACCTTTATTACCGCCTCAACGTAATTCTCATAAATATTCCGCCTCTGAGGGAGAGGAAGGAAGACATCCCCGTTTTGACTAAATATTTTATCGACAAATATTCAAGAGAATTTGGGAAAGAGATTAAAAAGATATCCTCCTATGCGATGGAACTTCTGATGGAATACAGATTTCCCGGCAATGTTAGGGAGCTCGAAAATATCATTGAAAGAAGCGTCACTCTTGAGACAGGCAATATTATCCTGCCGGAAAACCTTGACATTTCAGAAAATGGAAAACCCCATTGGGCCATCTCCTGGAATACTGACATACCTGATAAGGGTATCAGTTTAAATGATGAGATGGCGGAAGTTGAAAGGATTCTGATTAAAAAAGCTCTTCAGAAGGCTGAAGGTTCAAAGGCAGAAGCCGCAATACTTCTCAATATAAGCCGTGATTCCCTGAATTACAGAATTGAGAAACTGGACATAAAATAGCAGGCAAATCCCACCAAAATGGCTCTGTCGGGCGAGACGCCCGACCTACCACGCGGCGGGGGGGGAGGACAAGGCATCGGTCACTACAGTAGCGTGGGGTCTCTGTACCCCACAGAGGGAGTACGCTACTTCTCGATCTTTGTCGGGCGACACACACGCCCCCCCGACCCACCACGCAGAACAGGCGGCTCGCCTGTCGCTTTCTCATTCCCACGCTCCTGCGTGGGAACGTATAATTTCCCGCCTTCCCGTTTGGACATGTTTTTGTTCTTGACGTGTCTGCACATCGGTGTTATCATGATGTACAAACATTGTAATCATGGAGGCATCTATTGTGATACGCACACAGATTCAAATTGAAGATCAACAGGCGGAGTGGTTGAAGGCTACGGCAAAGGAAAGGGGGGTGTCCATTTCCCAGTTGATACGGGACAGCATTAACTTCTATCGTATTCGCGGGGAGCAGAGTTCCCTCAAAAAGAGAGCACTGGCCGCTGTTGGGCGTTTTGCTTCCGGATCTCACGACATCTCCGAACGCCACGATGACTATCTGACAGATGCTTACGAAACCGGGAATCGCCATGACAACAAATAATGCGGTGTTCGTGGATACGTCGGCATTCTATGCTCTTATGGATAGTTCCGACAAACATCATGCGGAAGCGGAGGCCCTGTGGACTTCTTTAATAGAAGAGAATTTTCAGCTTCTGACCACCAACTATGTTGTTCTGGAAACGGTGCCCCTCTTGCGGAACCGGCTTGGTTTTGACGCCTCAAGCCTTTGGTACAGGGATATTCTGGGTGTAGTGAAGGTTTTGTGGACTGATGAATATTTGCATCGTCTGGCTTTTGAACTCTGGCTAAGCCTGGGTAAAAGACGGTTAAGCCTTGTGGACTGCGTAAGTTTCGTTGCCATGCGGCAACACCAGAGCGTCATGGCCTTCTGTTTTGACGGGCATTTCGCGGATGAAGGTTTCGAGATTATGTCTATATGAACTGAACAGGACAGGCGTCCCGCTCGACCCACCACGCAGGACAGGCGTCTCGCCTGTCTACACACCCGTGAAAATCACATAACGATGTGTGAGAATCACACATTATCCCGCAATTACTTAAAACAAAAAACCTTCCCTCGTTAAAATCCATTGCGAAAATGAAAGATTTTCCCACGTCATTCCGAGAGCCTTAAACCATCATCCCACGTCATTACGAGGAGCAAAGCGACGTGGCAATCTCGTGAATTATCAATATGTTGTGGGATTGCTTCAGATTCCCTGGAGAATTGCGCTCCGGCGTATCCCTTTCCCTGGGTTCCGCAGTGCCGGCGTTCACAATGCCGGAGACCTAATGTGGCATATTAAATGCATTTTACCACATTGTGTCATTCCCGCGAAAGCGGGAATCCATCCAAACAAACCATACAAACCAGAAAAAGGAGGCATACTATGTTAATGAAATTGAACAAAAAGAGAGGACAGAAGGGTTTTACCCTGATTGAGCTGATGATCGTTATCGCGATTATTGGAATTCTTGCGGCGATTGCCATTCCGCAGTTCTCCAAGTACAGGGCAAGGGGTTATATGACAGCGGTAAAGTCGGATGTAAAGAATTGCTTTACGGCAGCCCAGGCATATTTCGCCGATGACGCGACTCGTGTTACGCTGACCAAGCCCGACTGCGTGACTGGAGGATTCGTAGAGACGTCTGGTGTGACAGTTACAGTTAACTCAGGTACCGCTTCTACCTTTAGCTTAAGCGGCGCTCATGAACAGCTGGATGGTACCTATGTTATGGATGCGACAGGCGCTGTAACCACCAATGATTTGGCTGCGAAGTGAACTGATTCACAAGGCGAAACTGAATCAGAGGGCGAAACTGAATCAGAAGGAGAAACTGAATCAAAGGTTAAAGGTAAATCAGAGGGTAAAGGTAAATCAAAGAATAAATAGTGATCTTTAGAGTCTAATGGGGTCAGGTCTCCGTTTGACTTATGTTTGACAAGAAGAAGAATGGAGTAAGGGCTGCATTCTCATCCCTGTGATGATTAACAGGAAAAGGGGGCTTAATCGCCCCCTTTTCCATGCTGTCTCGTTCCCACGCTCCTGCGTGGGAATGCATAAGTTTCGGGGAAAAAGGGAAAAAGGGGACAGATTTATTTTTATCCTTGAGCTTGGATAAAAGGGACAATTCCCGAAGAGGAATGGAGTTTAATACGTCAGTCGCTACAACAAGGACAGTTGGCTGGCAGTTTCAGATTTGTGGATGAGATCGAGATGGAAACGGCAAGTCTGGCGGAATTTTGTGGACAAGGGAGACCGAGCAAAGCAAACAAATAAATCTGTCCCCTTTTTCTTTAAGATGGCGAAAAAAGATTGAAAGAAATAATCAAGTTGAAAAGATTGTGAAGATATGAAATACAACTTTACATTTTCACGGAATAAAGATATGTTTCTGCCATGATTACTCGTGAAATAACACAAGAGTTGATTGAATCGGTAAAAGAATATCCGGTGGTAACTGTTTTCGGGCCACGGCAGTCCGGAAAAACCACACTTGTCAGAATGACATATCCGGACAAACCTTATTTCTCAATGGAAGATCCTGATGTCCGCATGGCCGCAGAAACAGATCCACGGGGTTTTCTAAATAATATTCCCGATGGCGCAATACTTGATGAAATACAACGTTCGCCTGAACTTTTATCATATATCCAGAGAATTGTTGATGAAAAGCAAAAAACCGGCATGTTTATTCTGACCGGAAGCCATCAGCCGGATGTTCATCAAGCGGTAAGTCAGACCCTGGCAGGCAGAACAGCCTTGCTGACCCTGCTCCCCTTTTCTCTGCCGGAGCTTTTCAAGTACAAGAAAAAGTGGGGGGCGTATGAACTAATTGTAAAAGGCGCTTTCCCGCGGTTACATCAGGAGAATCTATCCGTTACTCGTTTTTACAATGGATATGTTCAAACTTATGTGGAACGGGATGTAAGAACGCTTCTTAATGTCAAAGATCTGAATTTGTTCCAACGGTTTTTAACGTTGCTGGCCGGTCGCGTCGGACAGGTTGTCAACTATACCTCCCTGGGTAATGATATCGGGCTGTCAGTGCCATCAGTCAAGAGCTGGATAAGTATTTTAAAAGCGTCTTTTGTCGTCTTTGAATTACAACCGTTTTTTGAAAACATCAACAAGCGGGTGATAAAATCTCCAAAAATCTATTTTACTGATACAGGACTCGTTTCACATCTACTGGGAATTGAAACTGTCAATCAAGCCAAACGCGATCCCCTTCGTGGAGGACTGTATGAAAATCTTATCATCCTGGAAATATTGAAATCCCTTTACAATCAAGGTAAACGTCCGGATTTATTTTTCTATCGAGACACTCATGGGAACGAAGTCGATTTAATAATTAAGCAGCAAAGGCAATTAATCCCCATTGAAATCAAATCAGCAGCAACCTTTAACAAAGATTTTTTGAAAGGAATTTTAAAATTCAGGGAACTCTCCAAAGACCGCTGCCGACAGGGATATGTTCTGTATAACGGCAAGGATAAATACCAGCTTAATGACATTTTTGTACAAAATATTCTTATTCACGGGGGGCTGGAAAACCAGGAATTATAGGGATCATTCTTGGCAACCTCACTCATCACAACAGTTGCTTGACAGAAGAAGGGGGCTTTATCGCCCCCTTTTTCATGCTGTCTCGTTCCCATGCTCCTGCGTGGGAATACATAAGTTTCAGCCTGTTCAGGGAACAGGCCCTGCATCTTTGTTTGTGCCGATGTTTCTGTAGGGCACGTTCCCCGAACGTGCCGCATTTTCTCATTCCCATGCAGGAGCATGGGAATGAGGTCAGTATCGATTCCTTCCGCTACAGGCTTGATAAATAGGGGGCAGGGGTTTACGGTTTACGGTTTCCAGTTTACGTGAACAGTGAACCTTTTTTGAAGCGCCGCCCTCCCCGCTCCCCGACCCCCGATCCCTGATCCCAATTACATCAAAGTCCTTGCAAAAAATACCATATACGTGCAAAAAGTCCTTGTAGAAAATAACAAATTTGCGTGTTTTATTTCTTGACAAAACGGACAGGTGCCCCTACAGTTAGTCATAATAGATGACCAGTTAGGAGGACAAATGAAAAGTATAACTGTTAGCATTGCTGAAGGTAAAAAGGGGTTCAGCGGCCTTATCACGAAAGCTGTTGAAAAAAAAGAGGAGATAGTTGTTACAAAAAGGGGCAAGCCTGTTGCGGTGATTGTTCCCTATGATGAATACAAGCATTCCAAACGTCTTGAAGGGTATAGGCAAATAATGGAGGTACGGGACACTTTCTTGAAATCGGGTATTCAGGCAGGCGAGGTTTATAAAGAATCGAGAGATGAGTTAGAGGGGAAACTGTGAAACGTGTGGTTATTGATGCAAGTGTTGTTCTTAAATGGTATCTCCCCGATGAAGCACATGGAGAAAAGGCCTTGAGTTTTTTAAATGGATATATAGCAAATACTTTGAAAATCATGGGACCGTCTCTGTTGGAGTATGAGGTGACTAACGGACTTATTATTGCTTATAGGCGAGGTCGCTTCAAAAAGGAGAAAATCGTTTCTGCTGTGGAAGGTTTTCTCAATCTTGGAATCACGCTTGTAAATCTTTCTGAACTTTATCACGGGGCCATCACTTATTGCAAAGATTATAACTGTTCTGTCTATGATGCAAGTTATCTGGCCCTGGCAAGGGAGAAAGGCATTGATCTGATCACGGCCGATGAAAGATTGTATAACAATGTAAAGAAAGATCTCGATTGGGTAAAACTGTTAGGTGATATTTAATGGACTCGTAAAAAGTCGGATTTCGTTCCTCTCTGTCATTCCCGCGTAGGCGGGAATCCAGTTATTATAAGGTGTTATAGACTCCCGCCTGCGCGGGAGTGACAAGATTTAGACTTTTTACGGGTACATCGAGAGCTTTGCATAATACCAATATTGTCATTGCGAGCGAAGCGAAGCAATCTCATAACATATTGATAATTCATAAGATTGCCGCGTCGCTAAAGCTCCTCGCAATGACCAGAATTGCAGTTTTGCAAAGCTCTCACATCATGTTTGATACACTCGTAAAAAGTCAGTTTTTGTCACCCTGAATTTATTTCAGGGTCTCGAACTTACTGAAATAATTAGATGCTGAAACAAGTTCAGCATGACAAATGGTGCAGTTTACGACTTTTTACGAACTTGTCATGTTTGAGTAGGACAAAATTTTGATATAGTTTATGGTTCGAACAGTTTCAACCCGTGAACCGCTTTATTACTTTCATTAATTGCCTTTGCATCGATCTCAACTGTTCCAAGAAGCCCTGCAAGTTTTTTCAATTTTAACCTCCGGATTTGTTCCTTAACCGCTACTATCACCGCACTGGTTTTGTTTTTTGCATGGGTAAAATTCAGCAATTCTAAAACTCTGGCCCGGGGTTATAATCCTTCCTCCTTCAGTAAGTCATGGGTTCCAACTCGCCGGAGTTCTAATATTTGATCTATGTTTCGGAAAGTCAACCGGTAGCTTTTACTTATCCTGATCTCGAATCTATCTGTACCCTTAAGTTTTTTCAGGCCGAGTGAGGGATGCCCAGGATTCTCCAGAAAACGAAGCAGTTGTTTATCAACGCGGGTTTGAATCTTCTGTGGGAGGCTCCGATAATCCTTTAAAAAAGAGTTGGTGCGTCTAATCTTCACCGTGGAGATCCTTTAAGAGGTCTTTCATTTTATCGAACTCGCGATACCGACCAGCGGATATGTCCTGATCTGCCTCCCTCTCTTTTGTTTGCCACTCTGGAGTCCAAAACCATGCCTGGTCTCGCGGGACCTTGACAGTTTTGATAGGGATCAGGCGGGCAGTGTTTTTTTCTATTTCGAATTCTACCTCATCTCCCGGTTGAAGACCCATAGTCTCCATAACTTTTTTAGGAATAGATATCTGTCTCTTACTGCTAATTTTCATAACTTTACCTTATTGTTGTTTTACTGTATGATAGTTTTTACTTGTATCTTTGTCAAGCAGAAAAGGGTGAATTCAACAAGCCGAGAGCTTTGCATAATGCCAATATTGTCATTGCGAGCAACACGCGGCGCAAGCGCCTGCGCTGCGCGAGCGAAGCAATCTCGCAACATATTGATAATTCATGAGATTGCCGCGTCGCTAAAGCTCCTCGCAATGACCAGAATTGCAGTTTTGCAAAGCTCTCAAGCCATTGACACAGGATGCATTTAAGACTCATATTATAAACTGTCTCGGCAAGTCTGGTATCAGGAGAAAATGCTCGAAAAAAACTGGAACAGTAGAACGGTAACGTTCTTGTTATACATAACGATCTTCGGATTTGTAATCACTGAAGTTCTTCTTAACCTAACCCCGCCTATATCAAGAGATGCCCTCATTCCCACCAAATTATCCTTCCTCTACCGATAAACTATTGATGCCAGGCCGGCAGAATTGAAAGTTTTACTCGGTGTTCCTCTCCAATTGGAAGATCGAAACAAAGAAATATGATACTTGCAATCCTTGCCAGTATTTTTTAGACTCTGCTGGTATGAATTTTCAGTGAGGTAGTGGTAACGTGTATCGTTATGTTGATGAATATCTGAATTTCCTCGCCGTTGAAAAAGGTGTTTCTCTCAATACCCTGGAGGCTTACAGCAGGGATTTGATCAGGTATGTGGAATTTATGCAAGATGGAGGCATTAAAGCCGTTGGAGGTATCACCTCTGATGAAGTTATCGCCTACTTGGGAAAATTGAGAAAAAGCGGCCTGACGGCAAATTCCGTCAATAGAGGACTCGCAGCCCTCAGGGGATTCTATAAATACCTTATTCGTGAAAACATTGTTGTTGAAAATCCTGTAGCCAATATTGAATTTGCCAGGGTCTGGATGCGCCTGCCCGACACTTTGAGCATGGAAGAAATGAATCTTCTTCTCAGGCAGCCGGACACGAAAACTTTCTCCGGCATAAGGGATAAAGCAATGCTGGAACTCATGTATGCGACCGGAATTCGCGTTTCAGAATTGATTTCGCTAACCATAAACAGCATCAACTGGCAGGTGGGGTATCTGATCACGATTGGAAAGGGCAACAAGGAAAGAATTGTTCCGATAGGTAAAACTGCTATTGATTCTCTGGATCGATATGTTAAGGATATCAGGCAGAAATTTTTAAAAAAAACCACAACAAATATCTTTTTTCTTAACAGGTATGGAAGGGGCCTAACGAGGCAGGGATTCTGGAAGATAGTGAAAAAATATGTTAATAAGGCAGGACTGCAAAAAAAGGTGCACCCTCACACATTCAGGCATTCTTTTGCAACTCATCTTCTGGAAGGGGGAGCAGATCTCCGCTCCGTCCAGGTAATGCTTGGACATGCGGATATATCAACAACTCAAATTTACACTCATATTACCAGAGAAAGATTGAAGAAGATTCATAAGAAATATCATCCCAGAGGCTAAGGGACAGGAGTCAGGAGTCAGGAGTCAGGAGTCAGAATTCAGGAGACAGGGGTCAGGAGAAAATAATTCTTTTCCGATTTCCGAATTACGGTTTAGTATGATGGATCATTACAGTTCTAAAAGAGAAGAAAAGCAGAGTGAAATTCCGAAGAGGGGTTTGAATTTACCCGTTTGGGTGCTTGTTATTGTTGTACTCATATCTTTTGCGGGAGGGATGTTTTTTGATCGTTTCTACAGGGCAAAGGTTAATAAATTAATCTTTTATACCTCTAAGATGAAAAGTGTATTTCTTTCCACTGTCCTGGGACATGAACCGGAATTTTATTATCTGGACGTTGAAAAAAATGGGAAGGACTATAGATTGACAAAAGATGATGTCTTCGAAGTTTCCTATCGTGATGAGTTTGTCATAAAAAGCGTTTCCTCTGATTCCCTCTTTGGCAGGGGAATCGCTGTCGATGTTGAAGGAATAGGACATAGAAACGACTTCAGAGTATTGCTAAAAGGCATTGAATTAGTTGATAAATTAACTACAACAAAGAAACAGCATTCTAACACGGATTATAAAATTGACGTCAGGTATCATGATAAGAGCATTGCCTCGATTCCCATAAGGGTAGAGATTACACCACAGGACTGGTTGAGATTCGCCAGAAGGTCCAAAAATGAAGGTTCGCAGATTGATTATCTGAAGCGGGCAATAAATATGAACAAAAAGGACATCAGTGTCCGCAAGATGCTTGCGCGTGTTTACGTTCGCAAGGGAATGCTAAACAGTGCAATGTCTCAATATCAGTATATTCTGAAGCTAAAACCGGACGATACGGATGCACTGGTTGGATTGTCAAATTGTTACATAAAAAAGAAGGCGTATGACAAGTCACTGCCGATTTACAGGAGGATCATCCGGCTTAATCCCGAGGATGCTTCTGTATATGCTAACATTGCCTTTGCTTATGGGAAACTGGGAAGGTGGGAGAATGCTATTGCAAACTATATTGCATCATTAAAAGTTAATCCGAACGACATGATGGTTCGTTACAACTTAGCGGTTGCCTATGAAAAAAACAATAAAATCGAATATGCTATTAGAGAATACAGACATGTTTTTAAAAAGATGCCGCATAACGTAAATGTTATGGCTGGTCTGGCCAGTGCTTATTTCAGTTCCGGAAACTATGACGAGTCTATAAAGTTATTTAAAGAAGTTATAAAAAAACAACCCCGAAATGCGTCAGCATATGCGAATATCGGACTGGCTTACGGGGGAAAGGGGTTATGGAAAAAAGAATTGGCAAGTTATAAGAAGGCCATATCACTAAACCCGAAAGATCCGGTGATCCATTTTAATTTAGCCGTCGCCTATGAAAAGAGAAATCGTTACCGAGATGCGGTAGCCGAATACAGCGCGGTACTGAAGATCAACCCTGATGATACTGATGCCATGAATGGGCTGGCGAATTGTTATCTCAGGGATAAAAAATACAGCAGTGCAATCAAACTCTATGAAGAGATTGCAAAGATTTCACCCAGGAACAGTTCAGTATATGCCGGTCTTGGATTCGCATATGGACAGACAAAAAAATATAAACAGGCGACTAAAAACTATGAAAAGGCGCTCAAATATGGTTATCATCCAGCCATGGAGGAATTGAACCTTCTTGCGGAATATTATGTGAAAATGAAGAGTTATAACAGCGCCATCAAAGCCTATGAAAAGATGATTAAGCTGGATCCCAAAAAGGCGGAGATTTACTCAGGGCTTGCTCATATTTATAGTCTTAAGGGTAATACCGACAAAGAAATTGAATACTACAAAAAATCATTAAGTTACGATCAGGAGGACTATATGGTGTATCTTAATCTGGGAGGTGCTTATGAAAGGAAAGAGATGTACGGAGATGCCCTCAGGGAATACACCAGCGCATATCAACTCAATCCCGATTCAAGTAAAGCTGCCAGGAAAATACCGGAGATGAGGATAAAAATATTACAGCAGAAATATAAGGAGTAAACAGCTATCGGCTTTAGCCGACAGCTTGAGGCACAAAGCAACAAAGGCACAGAGGCACAAAGAAAAGAAATTAAAAATCATAAGTTGTAGGGTCGGGTTTTATGCCCGACCGGCTGGCGGGTGGCATGGACAAACCATGTGCCGGACCTTGGTCCGGTATTGTTTGTCCGTGCCAAAAGAAAGGAAAATCAATGAAGCAAATAATCTTACAAGATTTCGTTATTGGAGATGGAGCTCCCTTTGTACTTATTGCCGGTCCCTGTGTAATTGAAAATCAAAAAGAAACCAGAAAGATAGCAATATTTCTGAAGAGAGTTGCAGGTGATCTTGGCATACCGTTAATATTCAAGGCATCCTATGACAAGGCAAACCGAACTTCCATAAATTCTTACAGAGGACCCGGTTTGACAAAGGGACTCCAGATTCTAAAGGACATCAAGGAAGAATTAAAAATCCCCGTTCTTTCTGACGTCCATCGTTTTGAAGAGATTGAAGATAGTTCGCTGGTGCTGGATGTAATGCAGGTGCCGGCGTTTCTCTGCCGGCAGACGGACTTCGTAAAGGAGATTGCCGGGAGTGGTAGAATAATAAACATAAAAAAGGGGCAGTTTCTTGCACCCTGGGATATGTCTAACATACTTACAAAGGTTTCATCTACCGGAAATGAAAACATTATGATTACGGAAAGAGGGACGAGTTTTGGTTATAATAACCTTGTTTCTGACTTTCGTTCTCTTCCCATGATGAGAGATATGGGATATCCCGTTATTTTCGATGCCACTCATAGCGTACAGTTTCCCGGCGGTTTGGGCAATGTCTCCGGTGGGCAGAGAGACATGATACCATATCTTTCAAGAGCGGCGGTTGCTGTTGGAATCGACGGCCTGTTTTTAGAGGTTCATCCCGATCCTGAACGTGCACTCTGTGATGGCCCCAATTCTCTTTATCTTGACGCTCTTCCAGATCTTCTTGGTACGTTAAAGAAAATAGATGGAATAGTGAAGAAAGGCAAATGATGAATAAATCTCTCACTCTTAATGAAAATTTGTTAAAAAAGATCAGGTGCATCAAACTTTTAATTCTGGATGTCGACGGGGTTCTGACTGATGGAAGAATAATTATTGATGATCTTGGAAATGAAACAAAGAATTTTGATGTCAGGGACGGGCATGGGCTGAAGCTCCTGATGAAATACGGTATTGATGTTGTTCTTTTGACCGGGAGAAAATCAAAAGTGGTAGAATATCGTGCTAAAGAACTTGATGTTACCGAGGTTCATCAGAATGCTAAAAATAAGGTGGAGGTCTTGGAAGATATCCTCCGGAAGAGAAAAATCAAAGGTGATAGCGTTGCGTATGTCGGTGACGATATCGTTGATGTTCCCGTCTTCTCGAAGGTAGGCTTCTCGGTGGCTGTGGCGGATGCAGTAATTTATGCAAGAGAGGCAGCCGATTACATTACGGAAAAAAGGGGAGGAAGAGGCGCGGTCAGAGAGATATGCGAGATGATTCTCAAGGCGCAGGGAAAATGGGGAGAAATTGCCTCTAAATACGACCTGAACTGAACAGCGAGCACATTATTCTTCGAATTACTTCGGACCCCGTTGCTAACGGCGGCGTTAGCGAGCGACTAAAATCAACCATTTTCCTTAACAGTCGGAGATTCCCCGCAGCTTGCGGCGGGGAGCTTCAATAATTGACACCCCCCCTTTACTTATCTCGAATAGAGTGATACATTGATTGAAGCAAAATAAGTGCCAGTTGTGAAAGAATGTTAAAAAAATTTTTTAAGTCGAGGAAAAAGGTTCTTCTCATTGGAGGGCTGCTTGTTCTGGTAGGCCTGTCAGCGGTATGTGTGTGGCTGAAAGAGGGCATTAAAACGAAAGAGGATATCCTGCTGAAAATAATGTCAGAAAAGATCGACCTCAGGGTGAAAGATGTCCATTATACCGAGGTGGGTGATCCCGATTCCATCTGGGAGATAAACGCGGATACTGCAAGGTATGCAAAAAAAGAGAAACTCGTTTTTTTTGATAACATCAGGGTAAAGCTCATCATGTCCGACGGCAGGACCTTCGTAATGACCGGAAAATCCGGTCGTTTACATACGGACACAAAGAATATTGAGGTATTTGGAAATGTCGAAGTAACATCAGATAAAGGTGATCGCTTTACAACAGACCATCTCAATTATTCTTCTTCTGATAAGGAAGTGTATACCGACAAACGTGTTACAATGAAAAACCCGCAAATAGAAATAAGCGGAATCGGGATGACTCTTTCGATGAAGAATGAAAAAGTGACGCTATTGTCCAGGGTAAATGCCGTTATAAAATAGAAACAGCATTCAGCTGTCAGCTTTCAGTTAAAGCATCAAAGGGGATTAGGGTATAATATGGTAAGAAAAATTTTCTTAATATCGCTGGCCGTGCTGGTAATTGTTTCTTTTTCAAAAATTTCAGTCAGGGGTAGTGAGCCGGAAAAAGAAACTGAAAATAAAAAGAGTGCACCGATACAGATTGTATCAGATCGCCTCGATGCATATAATGACAGGGGGCTTGTCGTATTTTCCGGAAATGTTGTAGCAACCCAGGAAGACAAAATCATCAAATCGGATAAACTATTTCTGCATTACAAAAAGAGGGAAGGGGAGTCTAAAAAAGTAGGATCCAAGAATATTATAAAAGCGGGAGAACTGGAAAAAGCCGAAGCGAAAGGAAATGTTAGAATAACACAGGGTGAAAGGATTGTTACTGGTGAAAACGCAGTTTTTTATAACGACTCACAAAAAGCTGTTGTGACCGGTAACCCTGTCATGCAAGATGGAGACAACATAATCAAAGGCGAGAAGATAATTGTTTTGCTGGAGGAAAATAGAGGTATCGTTGAAAGCACTCCAGGCAGCCGGGTAACGGCAACAATTTATCCAAAAGAAACAGAAGGTGAAAAAAAATAAGGTCTGTTCCGCCTTTAAAAATAATTATGCAAACCTTTTCAGACATACTGCTGGTGTGTTTGATTGTAATCGTGGATCATGGTAGTTTATGGAAAAACTTTCAGCAACAGGATTAATAAAAATTTATGGTGGCAGACGGGTCGTAAATGGGGTCAATCTGGAAATTAACCCCGGAGAGGTAGTCGGTCTTCTGGGACCCAACGGTGCCGGGAAAACAACAATTTTTTATATGATGTTGGGTCTTATAAAACCAGATGGAGGAAACATTGCACTCAATGGGGAAGATATCAGCGAATATCCCATGTACATCAGGGCGAGAAAGGGTATAAACTATTTGCCCCAAGAGCCGTCAATATTCAGGAAGCTCACAGTCGAAGAAAATATAATGGCAATCCTTGAAACACTTGATATAGATAAAGACGAAAGGACAAACAGGTTAAAGGAACTTCTGGAAGAATTGGATCTCTCTCATCTAAGTAAAAACAGGGCCTACTCACTATCCGGCGGGGAACGAAGAAGGGTGGAAATTACGAGGGCTCTTGTAACATCTCCCAAGTATATGCTTCTCGATGAGCCCTTTGCCGGGATTGATCCCCTTGCGGTGGCAGATATTCAGCAAATAATACGTAAACTTAAATCAAAAGAAATTGGCATAATAGTATCTGATCATAATGTCAGAGAAACTCTTTCAGTTTGCGACAGGGCATATATAGTAAATGAGGGTACCATACTGGTGGAAGGTTATCCGGATTATATCGCCAATAGCGAAATAGCAAAGAAGATTTATCTTGGAGATGATTTTCAGTTATAATGAAATTTAGCGTTTAAATCAGGTAGAGAAAAAATGGCCTTTGAACTCAGACAAAGCCTTAAACTGACTCAGCAGTTGATAATGACACCGCAGCTGCAACAGGCAATCAAGCTCCTTCAGCTTTCGAGACTGGAACTGGTTGATATGGTCAATCAGGAAATGGAGGAAAATCCTCTGCTTGAAGAGGGAACTGCTGATGATTCTTTTGAAAGCGAGACAGCTCCTGAGATTGATGAAATAAAAGCCATTGATAGAACAGAAGAAATTACAGGGGAAGGTGACGGCAAGGAAGAATTTGATTGGGACAGTTATCTTGAAGATTATGGTTCCACAGGGGGGACATATAACCGGGAGGATGCAGGTGCCCCATCATGGGATAATATGTTAACAAAGACAACCTCCCTGACCGATCATCTCATGTGGCAACTCAATCTTTCATACCTTTCAGATTCCGAAAAACAGGTTGGCAGGCAGATAATAGGAAATCTTGATGTTAACGGATATTTGACTGCATCTCTGGACGGAATTTCTGAGCGAGAAGCGGTTGATATAAGTTTTACTGAAAAGGTTCTTAAGAAAATCCAGGGACTTGATCCCCCTGGCATTGCCGCAAGAGATCTGAAAGAATGCCTTCTAATTCAGGCAGATCTCCTCGGTGTTTCAAATCCACTGATAGAAGTGATCATAAAAGAACATTTGCATAATCTCGAAACGAGAAATTATGCCAATATTGCCAAAAAACTTAAAGTTCAGCTCTCTGATGTATTACAAACGGTTACTGTAATAAGTAATATGAATCCCAAGCCGGGACTTCCTTACAATGAAGAAAGATCTCAGTATATTATTCCTGACGTATTTGTTTTCAAGATGGGTGATGATTATAGGATTACTTTGAATGACGATGGTTTGCCAAGGCTTAGAATAAGCAATTTTTACAGAGAAATTCTTGGGGGCATAAACGAAAATTCAGGAGCAAAGAGCTGCAAAACATATATTAAAGAAAAATTGCAATCTGCTACGTGGCTTATTAAAAGTATACAACAGCGGCAAAGAACCATTTATAGAGTAACAGAAAGTATTGTAAAATTTCAAAAAGAGTTTTTTGAGAAGGGAATTGATTGTTTGAAACCGCTGATTCTGAGAGATGTGGCCGATGATATAGAAATGCATGAGTCAACAATAAGCAGAGTGACTACTAATAAGTATATGCATAGCCCGAGAGGAATATTTGAGTTAAAATATTTCTTTAACAGTAGCATAAACAGGATAAGCGGTGATCCCGTAGCGTCGGAGAGCGTCAAAGAAAATATAAAAAAAGTGATCAGAGAAGAAGATCAGACTAAACCATACAGTGACAGTCGAATTGTTGAAATTATGGAGATTCAGGGTATATCTATAGCGAGGAGAACCGTAGCTAAATACAGAGAAATGATGGATATCCTTCCATCATCGAAGAGGAGAAAGTATTTTTGACGGCTTTCTAAAAAATCCTCAGCGTACTATAAATGCTGGTCATTCCCCAGGATTTGTACGCCTTGCATCTGGAACTTTCTACTTTACCGTCTCAAGTTTGATGCACTCGTAAAAAGTCATAACCTGCACCATTTGTCATCCTGAACTCGTTTCAGGATCTCACTTGTTTCAGCATCTAATCATTTCAGTAAGTTAGAGACCCTGAATGATCCTGAAACAAGTTCAGGACATGATTTTGGGTGACAAAAAATGAGTTTTTACGAGACCATCATTGTTGACAAGTTCGTAAAAAATCTTTTCGGAGCGAATTCGAAGAATAACGTAAGTAATTTAAGCATTTTGGGGAAAAGATGCTGATAGTGACCGGCGTTAAGAAAATCTAACTGTTTGAGTGCGTTAGCACGAGTTTTAGATTTTTAGCCGGGCAATAACAGCATTCCCAAAATGGTTCTGAGCAAAGAAAACTGACTTTTTACGAGTGCATCATTGTTTACAAGTAAAAAAATGGGTTGACTTTTTGCTCTGACTTAAATACATGTGGGCGCTTAGCGATTAGCCATCAGCTATCGGCAGAAACAAACCTCTATTTTGCTGATGGAAAGGTTTGCATAATAGATTGCCACGTCGCCCTGCTCCTCGCAATGACCAGAAAAGTAGTTATGCAAACGTCTCGATGGCTGATTGTTGAACGCTCGCAATCTCTATATAACAGGAGGAATTGTTCATGCAGATTTCTGTAACCGTTAAAAATGCAGAATCAGAAGTTTGGTTCAAGGACTATATAAAAGAAAGATTAGAGAAGCTGAAAAAATATATAGACACACCGATAGAAGCTCGTGTTGTTCTTTCCGTGGAAAAATTCAGAAATGTGGCTGAGGTCACTTTATTAGCCGCAGGGGTAAACATAAATGGTAAAGAAGAAGCCAAAGATATGCAACTTGCCATTGACAGTGTTATAGAAAAGATTGAACGTCAGATGAAAAAACATAAGGGGAAAATAAGAAGCAGGAAAACCAGTGTTTCCAAAAACAAAGACATTAGCCCTGTTGAATCAACATCTGAAGACTATGAAGATTTAGGGGAAGATTTAGAACGCTCAAAAGTGGTAGAAATAAGAAAAATCGTGCTGAATCCGATGTCTCTTGAAGATGCTATTATGGAAATAGAATCTTCTAAAAACAGATTCGTCCTTTACAGGGATTCGTTTTCCGAGAAGGTCAATCTTATATACCGGCGGGAAGATGGAAACTATATTTTGATAGAAGCTCTAAGTTGAAGTTAGAGGTAGATTATATGAATATTACAGACATATTTAAAAAAGAATTTATAATTGAGGAATTAAAATCAAGAACAAGACGGGAAGTTCTTACGGAACTGTCGCAAATATTTTCACATGCTAATATTAGAGTTGATTACGATAATATGGTTGAGGTATTACTCGAAAGGGAAAAGCTGGGAAGTACCGGTATAGGCGCTGGAATCGCAATACCTCACGGAAAACTTGCCGGTCTTGAAAATCTCATAGTTTCTTTTGGAAGAAGTACGGATGGAATAGATTTCGATTCTATGGATGGTAAGCCTGTTCACATTTTCTTCTTATTGATGGCACCGGAAAATTCAACCGGTCAGCACCTGAAGGCGCTGGCAAGAATATCGCGTATGCTCAAAGATGACTCCTTCAAAACAGACCTTATAAAGGCAACATCGGTAGAAAGTTTATACGGGATAATTATAGAAAAAGACAAGGCTTGTTAGAAAGATTATGAATAACTTGCGTGTTGTAATAATAACCGGGCTTTCTGGTTCAGGTAAGAGTACAGCACTTCGAACACTGGAAGATATCGGTTTTTTCTGTGTGGATAATCTGCCCGTTGTCCTCCTTCCCAAGTTTCTTGAGATACAGACCACCCCTTCGGATGAAATATCAGAAATTGCGCTGGTAATGGATTTAAGGCAAAAATCTTTCCTGGAGAAATATACGGAAATATTCCGCCAGTTGAGGGAGAAGCAATACAAAATCGAGATATTGTTTCTTGATGCAAGCGATGAAGCCCTCTTACGGAGATTCAGCGAAACCAGGAGGGCGCATCCTCTCTCTGAAAAGGGTTCTGTCATCGATGGTATAATCCTGGAGAGGAATAAATTATCATCACTAAAAGAGATGGCAGACAAGGTTATTGAAACGTCATCATATAATGTCCATCAGCTAAAAGACGCTATTCAGAGAAATTATCTTTCTCCTTCTACCATTAAAAGGCCAGTAATCAATCTGACCTCATTCGGATATCACTATGGCCTGCCTCTCGATGCAGATGTTGTTTTAGATGTCAGGTTTCTTCCCAATCCTCATTTTGTAGAGGGCTTGAAGGATTTCAATGGTAACAGTAAGAAAGTTCAAGATTATGTTATGGAATGTAAAGAAAGTAAGATGTTTCTCCAAAAGTTATTTAAATTAATGGCATATCTAATGCCTCTCTATAAAAAGGAAGGGAAAGCAAATATCAATATCGCTCTTGGATGCACCGGAGGAAAACATAGATCTGTTGTAATGCTGAATCAGTTGGGAAAACATTTTTTAGACAGGGATTATATTGCAAATATAAAACACAGGGATATTAAAAGAAGTTAAAAAAGTGCCTAAAGTTTAAAGTGAACTAAAGTGCCTAAAGTTAAGGATTTTAGTCAGTTTAACTTTAGATCACTTTAAACTCAGCTTTTTCTCCACATTATCTTTTATCCAGTGAGAATCCCACCATTCCAGGGGATCCACAAATCTACCCCCAACCAACATACTGAAATGCAGGTGATCTCCTCCGGCGAGACCTGACGTGTCACTATATCCTATCAGTTCACCTTTTGCCACCATCTGTCCTTCCTTGACCTTCATCATTCCCAGATGAGCGTAAAGACTGAACAGGCCAAGACCGTGGTCTATTATTACGGTGTCGCCGTAAATCCCGATGTAGCCGGCAAAAAACACCTTTCCACTGTTTGATGCCTCGACCGGAGCATGCTGTGTAGAAGCAAGATCTATTCCCATGTGGATACTCTTGCTTACGGCCTTGCCCTTATAATAATAGGTTCTTCTGTCTCCGAACCCGGCTGTTGTGGCAGCATTTTTCATTCTGAGAAAAGGGCCTTGCCAGAGTTGTTTCTGCTCTGATCTTTTACAGATCGAGTGAATTGTATCGAAATTATCCTCCCGTATTTGCTTATTTACATATTGGAAAGCTTTCAACAGCGTCATTTCCCGTAAGCTGGTGTTTAGCTGTTGAAACTCCGGCATTTTTCGTTCCAGAAAGCTGTCTGTGAGATTTATGTTATCTGTACGGAATTTTTTGTTCCTTATATAGCAAGGAAGAGCTTTTAGCGATTCATTTCCTGCACTGTCGCTGAGGATGATTCCTATCCTGGCACTTTCCCTCTTTGCGTCAACGGGAAACGCAAAATATGCGATATAATAAGATTTGCCTGCAATATTGATCGGATATCCCGGGAAAAAATCATCTCCGACATTAACGCCATTTTTGACAACCTTTTCGGACACACCATAAATCGCAACACATGAACCGCCAGGGTTGATATAGTGAGCAGAACTCAGCAGATATACACGAGGCGGGGTTGTGTCAATGATTACCTTGATATCGAGGGTAGATCTGTTCTTGCGAAGGGAATAGTCAACTGCCGATATGTTAATCACGGCCTCTCCCTCGCGCAATTTCAGGTTCTTAGGGTCTATTTCTATATTAAAAGTTTTTTCTTTTATCCCTTTTGTGGGGAAATCTTCAGAATAGAGAGTGTGCTTTTCCCCGTTCTGGGAAATTATTACAACGATGTTTCTAAGTCCTCTCTTTTTATCTGTGGCAGTAATGTCAACCAATTTTTTTTGGCCGATTGTGTCAATGGTTTGACTCAACTTCAGCACAGGTTTTTCACCCTCATAATAGGTGCTGAAAAGCCACCAGCATCCGCCCAATATAAGTATTACAGATAAAATAATCAGGTATTGTTTGGCATTTTTCATCGAATATCTCTCCCTTTGGCCAAATTAGATAAGTAGACCTTCATAAGGATTTCCTTTTTTGCGGGGGAAGTATAGAGTGAATGCCCTTTTGCGTCAAGGAAAAGTGACCACCCTAAAATAGACATTGAAAATAAAGACTGTCCTCCCCATCCCGTAGGACAGCCGTCTCGGCTGTCTAAGCGATTCACCATTATGGACAGGCGGGACGCCTATCCTACTGTGAGAGCTTTGCAAAACTGCAATTCTGGTCATTGCGAGGAGCTTTAGCGACGCGGCAATCTTATGAATTATTAATATGTTACGAGATTGCTTCGCTTTGCTCGCAATGACAATATTGGTATTATGCAAAGCTCTCACTGTGTTGGAAGGGTCAATGTCTATTTTGGGGGACCATAAAATGTTTTGTGCCCGCTTGTGAAACTGTAAACAGCTTTCCCAAGACTTGAAAAATCGATCACTTGCCTCCATGAGCCCCTATGTTGGGTGCCCAGTATTCCACGGAGGGATGTATGTGGAGCAGGCCGCACTCCTGCCCGATCTCGAGGGCCAGCAAGAGGGCAAAGAGGGCAAACATGGCCATTCCGAGCAACCGCATCCGTGACGATTTCGACTGTCTGATAACGATAATGCTGGGAAGGATACCGAAAAGAATGACGATACCCACTCCGCCGACAATATCGATAGCTTTGAGAAAGATATCGGGATAAATCACCGAAATCGTAAGAGGCGGCAAAAAGGCCAGGATAATTGTCAAAAATCTGCTCTTTTTGTGGAAAAAGTTTTCCGTCAGATCATCAACAAACCCCATCAGCCCGATACCGTTGGCCATATAAGAAGTGGTAATGGCCAGCAATGCAAAGACCATCGATCCCGTAGCGAATAAATGGGATTGTATGATCCGGGAGAGCGGTATGGTCGCAGGAAGATTTTGTTTAAAGGCCTCAAGAAGACTACCGGCGCCTCCGGTCAGGGGCAGGGCACCAACGCCAACCTGTATCCAGATGGCATTCATTACAAACCCCAGTGTCATTCCCAGGAGCATGGCCTTCCAGATGGCAGCATTATTCCATTTCAGGTCATGACATATGGTAGGGATGATATTATGAAAGTGAAAGGCCGTAACAATAATCGGAGCCGCCGCCGGTAAATATGCCCAGTCCGTATAGGCAAAGCGGCTCACCACGACATGCTCCTCACCCTGAAACACAATGATGGCAAAGGAGAGAAAAAGTATCATCATGATTAAGGTGTTATATTTTCTGACGATGCTGATGTCCATCACGGTCAGACCAGTGACAATAAGGAAAAAAACCGCCATTACCACGACGGCTGGTACAGGAAGATGGAAGAGACTTGTTATGATCGTCGCCCCTCCCGTCAGATAGGCAGTAAGAAGACCATACAGGATGAGCAGATTTGCCAGGACAGCTATCCATTTCCCCAGATTTCCCAGATGTTTCTGATACAGGCTGGGATAATTGAAGGTTGCTTTACGTTCCTTAGAGGCCTCATTTCCCAGGACAATTGCCGTAAAGAACATGGCACTTCCGATAATGGTCATTCCCACAAGCGATGGGATAAAACCGGACAATCCGGTATTGATTGGAAGAGCCAGAATACCTGCCCCAATGAGGTTTCCTGTAATTAGAAAGGCGACGGTCAATATCAATACTGTCGGTATTTTCTCTTTCATAGCAAACTCGACCCCCCTACAAATCCTTCCCGATAAGCGTGATTGTATCAATCGTCACGTCAGTGTACTCTTGATAGAATAGGAATTCCGCAAGAAAAAAAGTTCTTTCAACATCGTACCAGCAATGCCAGCCCGCCCCGGGATGTTTCCCGGTATTTTTCATTCATATCACGACCAGTTTCAGCCATGGCCGTGATAGCTTTATCCAGACCTACCATATGAAATTCCGCCGTCTCGGCACTGGCTATCAGAGCGGCCGTGTAGGCCTTCACGGCACCCATGGCGTTCCGTTCAATACAGGGGATCTGTACATACCCTCCCACGGGATCGCAGGTCATGCCCAAATGGTGTTCAAGAGCCGTTTCCGCTGCATTTTCCATGATTTCAAACCGGGATGTACGCGCATAGGCAAGCATAGCGGCTCCCATGCTCGATGCCACCCCCACTTCCCCCTGGCAGCCGACCTCCGCACCGGCCACGCTGGCGTTTTTTTTTGCCAGAAAACCCACAACGGTGGCAGCCAGAAAGCCGCGGACAATATCGTCTATGGGCAAGCGCAAATGGTGTTTCATGGTGTAGACAATACTTGCCATCACCCCCGCCGCACCGCATGTGGGGGCGGTCACAACCCGGTGGCCTGCAGCGTTTTCTTCTGCGGCAGCGAATGCATAGGCGCTCAAGTAAACCAGAAAACGATCGGCAATCTTCGACTGCTTCTTTGCATTTCTGAAAAGAACCGATGCCTTGCGATGCAGACCCAGAGGACCCGGAAGAACACCTTCGCGTTCAATTCCCCCTTCGACGGCAGACTCCATGGCCATGATGATACGAATTATATCCTCTCGAATGCGATGCCCGCTCATTCCCGTAATGGCTGTTTCGTTTTCCATGATCAGCTCATGTAAGGGAAGATTCTGTGCATCCATAATTTTTTTCAACTCAGCAGCCGTTTTATAGGAATATACCGGTACGCCCCTTGCAGGTGGGTTCCATGCTTTCCTTTGCAGAAATCCGCCACCAACCGAATAATATTCCTTTTCAAAAAGAACTCTCTTCTGCCCCCTCAACC
>JAUSPI010000147.1 GCA_030655775.1 Syntrophales bacterium | reverse complement strand
TATCTATCAGGAACACGAAGACGTTTAGTTTTGAAGCATTCGTAAAAAGTTTTTTTATCACCCAAAATCATGTCCTGAAGTTGTTTCAGGATCATTCAGGGTCTCTAACTTGCTGAAATGGTTAGATGCTGAAACAAGTTCAGCATGACAAGGCACACCTTTTTGACTTTTTACGAGTACATGTTACTTATCCTCCATGCAGTTGCAAAACAGTTATGCAAGGCTTCGAAAAATAATAATGAAAGGAATGGAACATTTTGGAAGTAAAAGTATTTGACAACGATATAGAAAGAGCATTGAGAGTCCTAAAGAATAAACTCTCCAAGAGTGGATTATTCAAGGAACTCAAGTTACGAAGAGCTTATGAGAAACCATCTGTGAAGAAAAAAAGGAAAGCTATAGAGGCTCGCAGAAGGCTTATTAAGGCCCGACGAAATCGTAGATATTAAAAAAAGAGTGACTAAAGTGAACTAAAGTTTGAAGTGCCTAAAGTTAAAGATCGAATTCCACAACTTTAGTTTACTTAAACCACACCAAACCATGTCATTAGTAGTCTTTAAAACTTTGCGCTCTTTGCGTCTTTGTGGTGAACTAAATGGGCTCTCTGAAGGGTGTTACGGTAAGAACTCTGGAGACGGTCCTTCGCGATATAAAAAAAGGCACGACTGTTCAATGTTATCTTATCCATGGAGATGAAGAATACCTGATAAAGGATGCCCTCGATAAGATAATCAACCTACTCCTTCCCGGAGGAAGCAGGGATCTTAATCTCTTCTATATGGATGGGGAAAGCGAAGATATTGACAGTGTACGTGAATCCATCCTTACCCCCCCCCTTATCCCCGGAAAAAAAATCGTGGCGGTAAGGAATTCCCGTTTTTTTCATTCTAAAAACACCCTGTCTGACCTCGTAAAAAAAATCGCTAAAAATATAGACGACAATCCATTAGAAGCGGCGCGGGCCTTTGTATCATTTTTGAACACGGCCGGCTGGACACTTGAGGATCTGAGGGATGATGGGTGGAATAATATCTCCGATGATGAGTGGAGTAAAACAATTGGCAATGATAGCGGGAAAGGAAGAGAGACGTGGTTGCCGAAAATGATAGATTTTTGTGACAGTCGCGGCATGAAGGGAGGACGATCCCAGGAAGATACACAGGCCATCGTAGACGCTTTAACAGGCGGTCTTCCAGAAGGTAACTGTCTCATACTGACCACCGATTATTCTGTAGACAAAAGGAAAAAGCTTTTTAAGGTAATATCCGATATCGGAGTTGTCCTCGGTTTTTCCCGTGTCAAGAATGAAAAGATGCAGAAGATGCTGCTGAAGGATGCTGCTGAAGAACTCCTTGGCGGAAGTGGTAAAAAGCTGACACCGGAGGCATTTCTCGCCCTGGAAAGAAAAACCGGCTTCAACATCAGGCAATTCAGGGGAGCGGTGGAAAAGCTGATTACCTATACAGGCGACAGACCAGTTATTACAGGACAGGATGTCCAGGACGTTACAGGAAGAACAAAGGAAGACTCCATATTTGATCTAACCTCCGCTCTGACCGAGAAGAATATAGGGAAAGCCCTCTTGACCCTGAAAGAGCTCCTTGATCAAGGTGTTCACCATCTAATGGTTCTGACGATGATAATCAGGGAGATCCGGCTTCTCATTCACGCAAAGCTTTTTCTCAGATCGAAAACCCTTCCTTCATTCCATCCTGAAATGGACTACAATCGATTTCAGCAAACCGTTTATCCTGCCATAAAGGAGTATAGCAAGGGTTCTATGCTTGTCGGTCAGCATCCTTACGTCATTTATAATGCTCTGAAAAATTCGGAAAGGTTTTCCTACGAAGAGCTTGGAGGATATTTGGAAACTCTCGTTGATGTTGACGTTGCGCTGAAAACTACGGGGAAAAACCCGAAGCTTATGCTTGAGCGCCTTCTGGCGGATATCTGTCTATAATTTTTTCGTTCTTTTCAGTACTGCCCTTTCCTTCCTGGAAATCCTTCGTGATGGCCCTTTTTTATGAGTTCCCAAGAATATACAGCTATGCTGATCGGCACTGTCTGAAGGAGCAAAATCATATTCGGATGTCCGTTCCATCTTAGCCTCAAACTCCGGGGAAGATATGGCAACACCGCAGCTTCTGCTTATAGAATCTGCTATGCTCCTGTCTGACGTAACAACAACAATCTCTTCTTCCCCTTTTTTTGCCATCCTTTTTATGACCTCATCAGCCTTTTCCCCTTTTCTGGAATATATGATATCAATTCCACCTTCCCGGTCGCGCTCCTCCGTCAGCGGATCACTCGCCCACCCGTCAAACACGATGGTTATCCGGTGCCCTCTGGATTTTTTATAGAGCAAAACCCTCCGGATCAATTCATTGCGCCCACTCTCCAGGCTGATACTTTCGAAACGTCCCAGGGAATCTGACTGCCTGATGAGATTGTATCCATCAATTATTATATGCATAATCTTAAGGGTTTATAATTTCTTTCATTTTAACTATGGTCTTCCGATAATCGGCGCTTCCAAAGACGGAAGAACCGGCCACAAAAATATCCGTGCCGGCATCCGCTATCGATTTTATATTGTCGAGCGTTACACCTCCATCCACTTCCAGAAGAACACCGGGGGCGATTGAGTTGATTATCTCCCGCGCCTTTTTAATTTTCGGCAGCATATTATCTATAAATTTCTGCCCGCCGAACCCGGGATTTACCGTCATCACCAGCAGCATATCCACATCTTCTATAACCTGTTCAATCCGTGAAAGCGGAGTGGCAGGATTCAGGGATACCCCGGCCTTGATCCCCCGCTCCTTAATTAGCGCTATCGTCCTGTGAAGGTGATCTGCCGCCTCAACATGGACAGTGATCATATCGCTTCCGGCTGCAGCAAAGGCTTCTATAAATCTTTCCGGGTTCTCAATCATCAGGTGGACATCGAACGGAAGATCTGTAACCTTTCTCAGTGAAGATACAATGGCAGGTCCGATTGTGATGTTAGGAACGAAATGACCGTCCATTACATCTATGTGAATCAAATCCGCCCCTGCCTCTTCCACCAACAGGATCTCTTCCCCGAGTCTGCTGAAATCGGCAGATAGAATAGATGGGGCTATCTTTTTCATATCAATATTCCTTATAATTCCCTCTCCCTGAAATCCCCTCTAACTCCCCTTTAAACAGGGGAGAACCTTTCTCCTCCCCTTTAAAAAAGGGGAGAACCTTTCTCCCCCCTTTACTAAAGGGGGGACAGGGGGGATTTTCACTCAGAATTCCATAACGAGGGCGTGTGACACGCCTGAGTCCAGTTCTTTGATCCGAAGTCTCAACTCCTTTGCCTTTTTTGCCTCTCCGGGAAAGAAAATAAATCCATGGGCTATTTCATCTGGTTTTATCGCCCGGCTCTCAAGGGCCCTTGTTTGCAGATCTTCCCTTATTTCATGCCGGACGTCTTCGTTTGATAATCCCCCGGCGCCCCCCATTGTTATACCCGCAGCCGCACCAACGGCAGCACCCTTCATGGCGGCATCGCCAACATTCTGTCCCGTTACAATACCGACTGCCGCACCGATAATTGCCCCGGCGGCACCGGCAAGCAATCCTGATTTTGTCGCTTCAGGGGCGACTTTGCCAAGCTCGGTCTTTTTCGATATTCGATCGTAGGCAAGTCTCGCATCGATTATAGGCCAGAGATTGTTTTCTACGTCAACCAGAAATGTCTGATTTGCAACAATCTCTATCGAGTGGGTACCTTTATTATCAAAGATCACCTGGACAGGCAGTATCCCTGCATCTCTGATGTCAAATCCGAAGGCCTCTTCCGCCTCTTTTTTGTCATCGTAGGCCTTGGTTGCTATAAGCGCCCCGGCAGCCTCAGTTACATTCGGATAGGCGGTGGGCATTTTTAAAGGTACGACCTTCCTCTCGTATCTGGCGCATCCAGCAAAGATGAACATAATGAGCGAAAGGACAGCTATCATCGCATAAAATTTGTTTATCCGTCTCATTGCTGACAAATCCTTTCTTTTTAATAACAAAACGTATTGAAACTGATACTATATTAGGGTATGGATGTCAATACTTCAAAGGTGACCGATGTATACAACATACAACATAATTCTATTTATCAGCAGCCTTTTTCTGCTCCCCTACTATCTCTCAAAGATGATCCTTACAGGCAAGTACAGAAAAAGTCTTGGGCCTAAATTCGGTCTTATTGAGCCGGGGATTTTAAAAACAATGGAGGGGAGTCCCAGGATATGGGTCCACGCAGTATCGGTTGGCGAGGTTACAGCCGCCGCTCCTATTGTCTCTTCTCTAAGAGAAATTTTTCCTTCCGCGTGCATCATCCTTTCCACCAGTACGGAGACCGGTCAGGCTATGGCACACAGGATGGCCACCGATGCCACATCATATATCTACTACCCCCTTGATATTCCCTTTGTGGTAAGAAGAGTATTGGGACTTGTGAGACCGGACATATTTGTCACCGTAGAAACGGAACTCTGGCCAAATTTCCTCCGGATCTGTAAAAAAGCAGGCATTAAAATAGTCATGGTTAATGGGAGGATATCGCCACGTTCCTTTAAAAACTACATAAAATTCCGCTTCTTCTGGAAAGAGGTATTGAAGCAGGTCGATGAGATAGGGGTAATATCCGAAACAGATGCCGGCCGAATCAGAGCGCTCGGTGTACCCCATTCTAAGGTACATGTATTCGGGAATTCAAAGTATGACAGCCTTGCAGCGATGGTAGATCCAAAATTACAACAGGAAATTTCAGGAAAGCTCAACATAGTACCCGGATCAATGGTGTTCGTGGCGGGGAGTACCCACGATACCGAAGAAGAAATAATACTCTCTGTCTACCGACGACTCCTTGAAGAATATCCCGATTGTAAGCTAATTATCATCCCGCGCCACGTCGAAAGGGGCAATGAGGTACGTTCTCTTGTAAGCGAAGCCGGATTTTCCGATTGCATCATGATGACCGAGATAAAAAACAGCAAGAAACGTTCACAGGAAAGAGTCATCATCATCGATATCATAGGGGAACTCTTCAAGGTATACAGCCTGGCCACCGTTGTCTTTTGCGGGGGGAGTCTGGTTCCAAAAGGGGGGCAGAACATACTCGAGCCCGCCGCCTGGGGTAAGGTCATATTTTACGGTCCTTCCATGGATGACTTCATGGATGAAAAAAATCTTCTGGAGGAAGCGGGGGGAGGCATTACCATCAGAAACGGTGACGAACTCCTGGAGGAAATACGTGCGCTCCTGGAAGACCCGGAGAGACTATTGCGTAAAGGGGAAGAGGGGCGAAAAAGTGTTGTCTCAAACATGGGGGCCTCCAAAAGATATGCGGAGATGATAAAAAAAGTTTTAGAAACTAACAGGTGAAGGTTTGACATGTATAAACAAAAAAAAGTTGTCGTAGTTATGCCTGCTTATAATGCTGAGCAGACACTAAAAAGAACCCACGCGGAAGTTATGGCCCAGGAAGTTGTTGATCTGGTTATTATAGTCGATGACGCAAGTCAGGATAGCACCACATCTATCGCAAAGACCCTACCGAACACAAAAGTCTACACGCATCAAAGTAATTTAGGCTACGGAGCCAATCAGAAATCATGTTACAGGCTGGCACTTGAAGAGGGTGGAGATATTATTGTTATGGTCCACCCGGATTACCAGTACACCCCAAAACTCATTCCCGCCATGGTTTCCATGATTGGAAATGATCTTTATCACTGCGTACTGGGATCCAGAATTCTTGGGGGGTACGCCCTTGAAGGAGGCATGCCTATTTGGAAATATATCGCAAACCGGTTCCTTACTTTTGTTGGAAACATTTTTTTAGGGGCAAAGCTTTCTGAATATCATACAGGATACCGGGCATTCTCACGGGAACTCCTGGAACAGTTGCCCCTGGAAGTCAATTCCGATGATTTTGTGTTTGACAATCAGATGCTTGCACAGATTGTGTGGTTCGGGTATACGATTGCCGAGGTCAGTTGTCCGACAAAGTATTTTCCCGAAGCCTCATCGATTAACCTGCCACGAAGCATCAAGTACGGTTTCGGATGTTTGCTTACAGCCCTGATATTTCGCCTAGCGAAGATGAAAATCACTAAATCAAAGATATTTCCCGAATATGACCGATATAAAAACTCGTAATCACAATAATATGTTTTTCAAGACCCGTCATTAATTCTATCCTTTCAGTCTCAAAAACAGAAATCAACAGCAGTTAAACCGTTTTTGATTTGTTATTTGAACGATGGGCCGTCAATTCACGGGTGAGCACAAAGCTGAAGATCGGGCCCAAGGCAAAGATCGGAATCAGGGAAACCGCCCTGATGAGCAAAGACGCCAGTAAACCAAGGCCAGCGCCAACCCCCAAAATTCCTGAGCTAAGAGTTATGATAGCTTCTGAAATGCCAAGGTTCCCGGGAGTTATCTTTAGCAAGATAGAAAAACTGGAGAACAAGCTGATCAAAAAAATTGTCCCAAAAGATAAAGAAGAATCAGACAGTGCAACAAATGCCAACCAGAAAGTGAGACCAGTTAGAAGGATATTCGCAAGTGTATACAATGCAAGCTTAACCAATAGGAGTGAGTCTCTCTTTATGAGGGTCCATCCGTCAATGGCATTATTCAAAGATACAGCCACCCAATTATTGCCGGGGATCTTTATAGTGGGGAGCATGGCAAGAGATGAAATGACCAGAACTACTCCTGCAAAAAAAAGTATCAATTCCCAATAGAGCATAGATCTTTCAAATGGCAGCATTAAGGTGATAATACCTGCAATTCCGGCAACCCAGAAATATATCAGGTAGCTTGCCCCAAGAACCGAAACAAACCGCGCATAAGGAAAACTATGGCGGTACTTCAGGTATGATGCCCGGGCAATCATACCACCGGAAAAAGGTGTTATATAATTTCCCATTGCAGTAACAAAGGGGAGGCCAAACCACTCTTTGCTGATCAACCTTATATTAAATTTGGACGCGATCTCTTTTAATATAAGTCCATTTGTTATTTGGAATAAAATCATAATCACCATCAGGTAAGCAACAGTAGACAAATTCACATTCTTTAAATATTCAAGAAGGTGCCGCTGAGAATTAATATAGACAGCTATTAGAACGACAAAAGCTCCTGTTGCAACAATCAACCAGATTCGTCTATTTTTCATTTTATTATAAACTCAAGTGCCCTACAAATTTTTTATACACAGAATGCTGAAGGCATGCTCAGGATGATTTCTTGTATAAAAGTGGGTGAACCTTGAGATGAGGAACCATAAAATTTTGGGCCGCCAAACTATTTCTCCACGTTCACCTCTTAAAATCTTCCAACCACCAATGCCGATTATGCGGAAGCCCATCTTTACCATCTCTTCGTACGACCACCCTGACAGATGTACCTGATATCTATTTCCGTCATATTCATTCTGGGGAACAAAACCGTTTGGTGTAGAAATAACAACTTTTTTCTTCGATATTTTCTCCATTATTCTCAGCAACTTCAGGCCATCTTCTTTCGAAAGGTGCTCTATTAAATCAATGGCAATGACACAATCGAAAGAGTTTTCCTTAAATTCATTTTCAACATCAAGTATATCTATCTTAATATATTCATTGTGTATATTGTTCTTTTTGCTTAACCATATAGAATTATCAAATATATCAACACCCACGCGGTAGGGTATTTTTGAAGAAAATCTTGAGATTGGTGAGTCAGAGCCACAGCCTAAATCCAGCAATGAGCTACAGTCCAGGACAATCTCTTGTTCAAGATACTTTATAAGCTGGCCTCTTCCAAAAAGAGTTGTATATTTCAATCTCTCATATATCTTTTTATAAAACGACTTGATCACAGATATTCCCCTTTTCACATTATCAATGTCAATATGCCACAGATTTAGTTTAATCCAATTTCGGAAGTCCATATTTTAACAGCATCTTTAATTTGTGTGGAAGAAAGGTGAAGACAGAAAAAAATTCCCGGCAACTAATCCGTCTCTGCGATTGTATTTCAGAGCGCATGGATAGCAAACGCTTGCGTTCTTCCCATAAAGATTTAATGCAGGAGTAGTAGATCTTAGACCATATTTTCAGATCTTTTTTCATAAAGGATAATAACATTCCTTCTATTATCAGAAGTAAGATATGTATCGGGAAAACGATGTAAATTGCTGGCGAGGGATAACAGATGAACATTACGAATGATTTATTCCTTTCAGTTAACGAGCGCCTGTAAAAAGTTGTATGTAGCCCACCCTTTTTCAATCTGCGCCCAGATAAATTGTAACCGATCCAGTGATCAAAACCTGATTCAGCTAAGGCTACAACAGAATATCCTTTTATTCTCGCTACACTGCAAAGAAAAATGTCTTCAGTCAATGTATGGAGCATTTCTGGGAAACCGCCAATCTCATACCATAAGCTTCTATGTACCCAAAGGCATGCACCTATTATTGTAGCCACTTTCTGTTCTTTTTTGTTTAAGTTTGGTATTGGATTGAGAAAAGGATCGAGAAAACAGCCAATATCTATAAGCTTGCCTGTTTGGATATCATATTGAGGTAGTCCGATTATTCTAGGGACTGTTTGCTTGCTCGAATAGTTGTAAAGTGTTCTTAAAGCATCTTTATGAAGGACAGCATCATTATTGAGGATTAACAAAAAATCACCATGTGCCTGGTTTGCCATGCGATTATTACTGACACAAAAACCCACGTTCACTGGACTCTCTATCAGTTTGATTTCAGGATAGTGTTTTTTGATAAAGGAAACAGATTCATCTGTAGATGCATCATCATGTATGATGACTTCATAGGGAAGATTAATATCCTGATCTAATACTGATTTTATGCAAGATCCAACAACATCTATTCCATTATAGTTTGCTATACAAACTGAACATATAAATTTATGGGCCAATTGCAAGACACCTCAGTACAATTATAATTAGAGACATCTGCCCAATAGTCCATGGCAGATTCGAGCTTGTCAATTTTTTAGTTGAATTTTTCAAAGTGACTCCTACAATATATTTCTCAAGTATTTTCTAAGCAGCAAATTTCAATTCTTTATCATCAGACTGTTCGTTTTCAATCGTTGCCATGACATCAGAAATAAAGGCG
>JAUSPI010000146.1 GCA_030655775.1 Syntrophales bacterium | reverse complement strand
ATTGTCATTCCCGTGAAAACGGGAATCCAGTATTCTCAATTAGTTATAGATTCCCGCTTTCGCGGGAATGACAGAAAGAGGGCATTTTTCAAAGCTCTTAAATTATTCAAAAAAAGCCTTCCCACGAGTATGAGAAGGCTTGTTTCTGACAGACTAAATTCCTTGTTAAAAAAATGTTTATCTTCATCATCCTTTTTCAACCTCTCCGGATCAAATTAAAAGGGTATTAGCAGATTGAGCGTGAAAAAGTCCTGCTTTTAAGGAAAGAACACTAACAATTTTTGTATGCAGAGTCAAGTGTTTTAATCCAGTTCCCAACCGTTGCAACCTGCCTGTATTCCACATCGTCAAATTCTCTGAAATGAGCATCTCCGCATTTGATTTTTCTCTTTTCACTTTAGCCGTCACGAACGTTCCGCCTGCGCGTCTATCTCGACAGGAATGTGAAGCTCCCCGCCCACAGGGCGGGGCTTCCCGGTAAGGAATAATTTAATTATATTGCGCCCCTTACACCCCGCCTACAAGGCGGGGCTTGCGGGTGCGCTCCCGGTCAAGGTTTTCTTAAAATGTCATGAGTGCCTACTTTTCGCAAAATATAGGAGCCTTTTATTATTTGAAAAGTAAAGCGGTACGAAGCTGTTATCCTGCCTTCCCAAATATTTCTCGGATCTTTCATTTTTTTTATGTTTAGGGAAGGATGTTTTGGATTGGACAGCAGTAATTCAAGCTGCTTATCAACGGTTTCCTGTATCTCCATCGGCAGTCTGCGATAATCCCGAATAAAATTTTTTGTAAAGTTCAGCTTCATCATATTTTGGAGGTTTTCAATGTTTTAAGAGCGTCTTCAATATTATCAAAAGGTCCCAAAACATCTCCATTTGCAATATCCCTGTCTGCTTCCGCTTCACTTTCCTGCCACTCTTTTGTATAAAAATAGGCCTGGTCCGGCTGCACCATCTTGACCGGTTTTAAAACTATTTCACCGTTGTGCCTTTCCGCCTCCAAATAGTCGCCCTCTCCTATTTTTAAATACTTGCGCAAACTGTTGGGTATAGTGATTTGGAAATTTCGTCTTACTTTGATTAAAGGCATTTTTCTCACCTCATGTTTTGTATATTCATGGCTAATATTTTTCTAATTTCTTAATTTCATAATATCGCAAATAAGCCATTTGTCAATCTGTTTCTTTATGCATTACCACCACGCTGATTGCATTGAGGCGGTTTCGGGAAAAGAGGGTAAATTTAGGGGGATTTGTGTGGGGGGGCGGGAGGGGGAATCCGACTTCCAGGTAACTTATGCAAAATCGCACTTAAAAAATGACTCTGTCGGGCGAGACGCCCGACTTGCTACGGGGTAGGACAGGCATCCTCGCCTGCCTATAAGGCAAAAATGAATGTAACATGGTTAAAAATGGTATTAATTAAGTTACTTCCCATTATAATGCCGCAAAGTGGCATAGTGGAGCTTTTTACGAAGCCGACTTTTTTAATTGAGGATTTTGCAAAGCCTGTTCCACCTGACATTGTTGTCATTACCGTTCCATGACCAGTATATGATGAAAGCTTTGCCCATGATGTCCTTCAATTTCACAAAACCCCAGAATCTGCTATCGTAACTCTGGTCCCTGTTGTCTCCCATGACGAATATGGAGCCCTCTGGAACCTTTGCCGGCCCGAAATTATCGCGTGGCTGTATTGACAAGGGTAGCACTAATTTGTCCGTATAGACCCCGTGGGTGTCATTGTAAGGTGAGCCGTTAAGAAAAATCTTTTTATTTTTTATCTCTATTACATCTCCGCCAATCCCGATAACCCTCTTTATAAAATCCTTCGTTCGATCCAGTGGATATATGAAAACCACCATGTCTCCCCTTTTCGGCTTGACTACCGGGATTATGGTTTTTCTGACGTATGGTATTTTTATTCCATAAATAAACTTGTTAACCAGAATATGGTCACCAATCTGGAGGGTAGGTTTCATAGAACCCGAGGGTATCTTAAATGCCTGTATCACAAAGGTTCGAATAAAGAGCGCTATCAATATGGCGATTATTATAGCCTCAGAATATTCTTTAATTTTAGACCTGCTTTTGCTCATGGTTTTGTTCCTTGTATTACGAATATATTGCCGATAAAGTTATAATAATCATAACGAGAGCAAAAAAGCTTTTTGCAAATATACCTGCAATTCTTCCGAGTAGTGTCCCATAACCAGCCCTAACGGCGGGTTTCAGCTTTTTCTGCTCGATAAGTTCTACTAAGAATGTTCCTGCAAAGCCACCCAGAAATGCCCCGATAACAGCTCCCAACCCCAAAAGGAATGGGGTCATTAGCATTGCACCCGCAATTCCTCCAATCAACGAGGCTACAATCCCTTTTTTAGATGAACCGAACTTTTTTGCACCTGCGGATCCCAGCATAAAATCGATGGTTTCCGCGAACAGTGAAATGATTATCAGAACAATTATTATCTTCCAGCCAATTTTTTCAAAACCTGTTATCAGTGAGTAAATAATAACATCAATAAGTATTATGACTGTTCCCGGTAAACCGAATATAATGGAAAATATCCCTATAAACAGGATAAGGATAAAAATGGTCAGGCCTGCAATTTCAAGGGGGGACAACTTATTTCCCCCTCTTTTTTTTCGAAGGCTTGAAAGTTTCCCAGGCTAGGATTGTAGGACTGGCAATGAATACGGATGAATAAGTTCCGACCAGTATTCCCACAAGTAGGGCGAAGGCGAAATCATGGATGACCGCTCCACCTAAGAAGAACAATGCAAAAACAACAAGGAGTGTGGTTGCTGAAGTAAGAATGGTCCTGCTCAATACCTGATTAATACTTGAATTTATTATCTCCCGAAGCGTCTGTCTTCTGAATTTCCTGATATTTTCTCTTATTCTGTCGTAGACGACGATTGTATCATTGAGGGAATAACCTATTATTGTTAGCAGTGCAGCAATGATAGGGAGGGTAAATTCCTTGCCTAAAAGGGAAAAAACCCCAACGGTAATGAGAACATCATGTATCAGAGCAATGATTGCTCCAATCGCGTAACGGAATTGAAACCTCCAGGTAATATAGATAAGAATACCTATCATTGCGATAAGCATGGCGTTTATACCCTTTTGCCTTAAATCCTTTCCGACCTTTGGTCCAACGATTTCAACCCTTCTTACCTCAAATTCACTTTTATCGTATGTGGCGGCTAATGCGTCTTCAATTTCACCGGAAAGTCCTTTGAGATCAGAGGTAGACTTTTCAGTCCTTATAAGAAATTCATTATTATCTTTGTAGCCGAATTGTTGGATTACACTGTTTTCGAGACCAACCTTCTTCAGACCGGATCTTATCCTGTCAGTTGTTGTTTCTTTTTTAAACTGAATTTGAACTAAGGTTCCGCCCGCAAAGTCAATACCAAGCCTGGGACCTCCGTGCAGTATCAGGGATGATATGCTTACTATTATTAAGGCCAGAGAGCAGATTACGGCGCCCTTCATTTTGCCTACAATATTGATATTTATGTCAGGTCTTATAATTTCCATGATTTATATACTTACTCTTTCGATCTTTTTATTCCAGATAAAATAGTCATAGATAATTCTGGTTACAAAAATTGCGGTAAACATACTGGCGATTATACCGATACTCAGGGTGACAGCGAATCCCTTCACCGGTCCCGTTCCGAATTGAAACAATACAACAGCTGCTATAAGTGTGGTGATATTTGCGTCTATGATTGTGACAAAGGCCTTGGAGTACCCTCCCGAAACAGCGGCTCTCGGCGTTTTCCCCGTACGCAGCTCCTCCCGGATTCTCTCAAAAATAAGAACATTAGCATCTACGGCCATGCCTATAACAAGAACAATTCCTGCAATTCCGGGAAGGGTCAGTGTAGCCTGAAAGGCAGCTAATGTACCCATTATAATGATAATATTCAGGATGAGAGCGATGTCGGCGATAGTGCCGGAAAACCTGTAGTAGATTACCATAAACATGATGACCAGCAAGCCACCGACAATAATGGAGAGTATTCCCTGATCAACAGAGTCCTGTCCCAGAGAAGGTCCAACTGTCCTCTCCTCGAGTATCCTTACCGGGGCAGGCAGTGCCCCTGCCCGTAGAACGATTGCCAGGTCATGGGCCTCTTCTGTGGTAAAGCTTCCTGTGATCTGAGCCTCACCACCGGAGATTCTTTCCTGTATAACCGGAGCGGAATGTACAATATCATCGAGGATGATGGCTAAACGTTTTTTTACGTTTTTAGCGGTTATCCTGTCGAAATCTTTTGCCCCCTGTGAATTGAATTTTAATGCAACATAGGGTTCACCGAACCGATCGCTGATCTTTACACGAGCATCCTCAAGAGATTCTCCCGTGAGAAGGGTCTTGACTTTAAGCAAATAGGGTATTTTTGTTCGATGTCCCGTTTCCCTGTCGACCCTGTAACCATAAGCTATAGCGCTCTCTGGTGGGATATTGCCCTTGAGAGCGTTGCCTAAACTGTTTTCTTCGTCTACCAGCTTGAATTCTAATAGAGCGGTCTTGCCGATGAGATTTTTGGCTCTTACCGAGTCTTTTATTCCTGGAAGCTGTACAAGGATACGATCATTATCCTGGGGGATTATCTCGGGTTCTGACACACCGAACTGGTCTACTCTGTTCCTGATAGTTTCAAGACTCTGTTCAACTGCGAACTTTTTTATGTAATTGGCATGTTTTTCCTTTATTTTCAGGTAAACCCTGTTGCTTCCATCTGCTGCTTTCGAAGATTCTATCTCAAGGTTGGGGTAGGAATCTTTAAGAATTTTTTCAAATGCATTTCTGTTTTCCCCTCCCGGAATGTCCATGGATATTATAGAGCCATTTGTTCGCCTTAAATGTCTGAACCGGACCTTTTTATCCATCAGGGTTTCCTTCAGGTCATTTGAAAGCCTCTCAACTGAGCTTTCAACCGCCTTTTCGGTCTCTACTTCTAAAACCAGGTGCATACCTCCCTGAAGATCGAGACCTAAATTAATCTTTTTATCCGTGAGGAATGGAAGGCCTGGTGTCAGGGAGGGAATCAGATAAAACAATGCTGTGATAGTGACAAGCAATGCAATAACCACTCTTACCTTGATATTTTTGTCAAACATCCTGTACCCCTCTCTCAGGTAATGGTAATCTGATCATTTATCTGCCTTTTCAGTGACGACAGCTACATTGTTTTTTGCGACCCTTACCCGCACTTTGTCAGATATTTCAAGTGTTATGATATTCTCTGTGATGCCGGTTACTTTTCCGTATAATCCTCCCGTGGTTACAATCGTGTCTCCATGTTTGATATTTTTCAACATTTCTCTCATCTCTTTCTGTTTTTTCTGCTGAGGCCTGATGAGAAGAAAAAAGAATATGGCAAAAATGACAGCCATCATGACAATAACTTGGACATCAGGCCCTTTGGCACCACCGCCACCACCAAACTGCCCCATTGCATGAGCTAAATTAGTCAATTTGTTTTCCTCCTTATTTTTAGTTTCGAGTTCTGAGTTCCGAGTTGAAGGTTTTTTTAAAAGCTTCGTAATTATCGTCTTTTATTGCTTCCCTGATCCTCTCCATGAGATTCATGTAATGCCTCACATTGTGAATAGTATTCAGGATGACGGCCAAAATTTCCTTTGCTATAAACAGATGTCTCAGGTACGCCCGTGAATAGTTTTTACAGGTATAACAATCACACAAATCGTCAACTGGTGAATCATCATTTCGATAACGGGCGTTTTTTATAACAACCTTTCCGTCATTTGTAAACAACATTCCATTACGTGCATTTCTGGTGGGCATCACACAGTCAAACATATCGATGCCACGTCCTACGCATTCCACTATATCCTCCGGTGTTCCAACGCCCATAAGATATCTTGGTTTATCTTTCGGAAGGAGGGGTGTGATACCTTCAACTATTTCCCGCATTGCGCTCTTTGGCTCTCCCACGCTCAATCCACCGAGAGCATAGCCGTCAAACCCGATCTCGGCAAGCTCTTCTAATCCTCTCTTCCTCAAATCCGGATAAATACCACCCTGTATTATTCCGAACAGCGCCTGATCGCTGTTGTTTCTGGAATCCTTACACCTCCTTGCCCACCGTATGGTCAGGTTGAGAGACTTTTTCGCATAATCGAAATCGACAGGGTATGGTGTGCAATCATCAAAACACATCATAATGTTGGAACCGAGGGCCTCCTGAATCTCTATGGCACTCTCCGGACTCATAAAATGTTTTGAACCATCAATATGTGATTGAAACATCACTCCTTCCTCGGTTATTTCTCTTAGAGCTGCTAAGCTGTATACCTGGAATCCACCGCTGTCCGTGAGTATAGGACGGTTCCAGTTCATGAATTTGTGTAGTCCCCCGAGATCTCTTATGAGTTTATGACCGGGTCTAAGGTAGAGATGATATGTGTTGCTGAGAATAATCTCTGCCCCCAATTCTTTTACCCTTTCCGGAACAAGGCCCTTTACCGTGGCCTGAGTTCCAGTCGGCATGAAGACCGGCGTATTCACCACGCCGTGTTTAGTGAGCATTTTCCCCAGCCGTGCTTCGGATCCGGTATCTTTTTTTAGTAGCTTGAACTGGTAATCCATAATAAGCAAAAATTTAAATAGTGCCTAAAGTTTGAAGTGCCTAAAGTGAACTGAAGTTATCGTCCGCCGAAGGCGGATTAAATTTAGGCACTTTAGCTCATTTTAGGCACTTTAGGCACTTTTTTACAATATCAACATACAGTCACCATAACTATAAAAACGATATTTTTCCTCTATTGCCTTCTTATATGCTTCCCGTATCAGATCCTTTCCTCCAAAGGCACAGACAAGGAGAAAAAGTGACGATTTGGGGAGATGAAAGTTGGTTAACAGTACGTTAACCCTTTTAAAACGGTATTCAGGATATATGAACAGCGCCGTATGTCCTGATGATTGTTTTATTGTTCCCATATCATCAGCAACGGATTCCAGCACCCTGGTTGAAGTTGTTCCTACGGCAATAACCCTTTGCGCGCGATTTACTGTCCGGGCAGTTTCTTCACCCACGGCAAAGAACTCCTTCTCCATGGAGTGATCTTCCACGGATTCGGTTTCTATGGAAAGGAACGTTCCATATCCTACGTGCAGCGTGACTGACACGATATCAAATCCCTTTTCTTTCAGGGTTGTCAGTAAATATGGGGAAAAATGAAGGCCGGCGGTTGGTGCCGCTACCGAGCCGGGTACACTGGCGTAGATTGTCTGATATCGTTCGATGTCTTCAAGAGACCGTTTTTCATCTTTCCCTCTTTTGATGTAGGGAGGTAGCGGTGCCCTTCCATGCCTTTCCAGGAAATTATCAAACTCAGTTTCTGTTTCGAACTTGAGATACCATTTCTTTTCTGAAATTCTTTCAATTACTTCTGCTCTGCCTTGATCACCGAAAAATATTTGGGTTCCGATACCAATTCTTCTTGCCGGCCGTAGCAATACTTCCCATATTTGAGATTTGGGAGAAGACCGGCCGTTTCTTGATAGGAGGAGCATTTCAACCAATCCGCCGGTTGCTTTTTTACCGGTAAGTCTTGCAGGGATTACCCTGGAGTTGTTTGTAACCAGTACGTCGCCCTGTTTGAGAAATTCCGGCATGTCATAGAAGAACTTATGGTCGATTTTTCCACTGTTCCTGTCTACAACCATCATCCGGGAGTGGTCTCTTGAAATGCACGGTTTTTGAGCGATTAACTCTTCAGGTAGATTGTAATTGAATTCTTCTAATTTCATGTCACATTGGTTATGGAGATTTTGGGCATATTAAATAGACCGGGAGCGCACCCGCAAGGGGCGCAATATAAAACAAACATATTCCTTACCGGGAAGCCGCCCTGTGGGCGGGGAGCTTCACAATAACAGGTTGTGGGAAATAATCGAAAAATGTTTCAAAGTCAATGAAATTATCTTAATTTCTCCCAAGATAGACGAGGATAAGACCGGTGATAACTAATGATAGACCGAGAATCCTTAAGGTTGTATCAGGTATGTCTTGTATTTTCATCAGATAGGACTTAATCTTTTCCGGAAAGGCAAAATAAGGGAGTCCCTCGATTATCAAAACTAATCCTATAACACAAAGAAAAAACTTCATATTTTTAATCCTTAAAAGTCGACAAGTTGGTGAAAAGTCGAAATATGCACAATTTTGTCATTCCCGTGAAAACGGGAATCCAGTCTTTTTAAGTGCTTAGCCCTCTATGGATTCCCGCCTGCGCGGGAATGACAGACTTTTTACAAGTACATCAAAGTTACTATTATTTAGTATCCAGTGTCTAATTCTTCCTTTGTCCCTCTGTGCCTTTGGTACTTTGTGCCTGAACATTTGCCTTCGATTCATTCCATAAGTGATCCATCTCTTCAAGTGTTGCCTCGGGCAGGTTTTTCCCCTGATCCTTCAATTTCTCTTCAATGTAAGAGAACCTGTCCGTAAATTTCTTGATGGAAGACCTTAATGCTTCATCTGCGCTGACTTCTACGAATCTACTGAGGTTTACCAGAGAAAATATAATGTCGCCGATTTCGTCTTTCACCCTTCCTTTTTCTTTCGACTTGAGGGCAGCTTTAAATTCTGTCAACTCTTCCTCAATTTTCTTTAAAACACCATCAACATTTTTCCAGTCAAAACCAACCTTAGAAGCTTCTTTTGTTATCTTTTGTGCCATTAAGAGGGAAGGAAGAAATCTTGGTATCTGACTGAAAAAGGATTCATCTTTGTCTTGTCTGTTTTTTTCCTGTTTTTTTATGTCTTCCCAGTTGGATTTGATCTCTCCGATATCTTTAACCTTTTCATTTTCAAAAACATGGGGATGTCTACGGATCATTTTTTGTGATATTTCTTTTATAACATCGGAGATATCAAATTGACCATTTTCTTCCGAGATTCTCGCCAGAAAGAGTATCTGAAAGAGAAGATCGCCCAGCTCTTCCTTAAGCTCCTTCGGGGAGCCGCTATCAATGGCATCAATGACTTCATAGGCCTCCTCTATCAAATATCTTCCAACATCTTCTTTTTTCTGGCGCATGTCCCACAGACAGCCATCAGGAGACCTTAGCTTCTTTAATATTTTTAATAGATTTCGGAAATCCTGTTCCGGGCTTAAAGAAGTGTCAGTGAATTTAGTTTTTCTATCCATAACCTTCCACTTAGGCATATTTACATAAAAACTAATGCCTTGTAACATGAATCGAATGAACTGTCAAAACTGCCAAGTATGACAAGTTCGTAAAAAGTCTTTTCAGCGCGAATTTAAGCATTTTGGGAAAAAGATGCTGATAGTGACCGGCGTTAAGAAAATCTAACTGTTTGAGTGTGTTAACACGAGTTTTAGATTTTTAGCCGGACAATAACAGCATCCACAAAATGGTTCTGAGCGAAGAAAACTGACTTTTTACGAATGCATCAATTATGCATGGCGGCATTTTATATGTTACCAGTTGCTGATAACACATGAAGCCTTATCGGTCAATTTATCCTTGATCCACAAAATCATATTGACACAGGACGTTCCTTTTCCTATTACAATCTCTATAGCGGTTTTTAAATTATGCAAAGGGGGTTCTGATTTGTGCGGAAGTTCTTTGAGCCTGAATCGGTTGTTGTGGTAGGAGCTTCCCGGAAGACGGGAGAGGGGGCTTTTAACAACGTAGAGTGCATGTTGAGATACGGGTATAAGGGCAAAATTTATCCGATAAACCCAAATGCCCCGGAAATATGTGGCATCAAAGCTTATACTTCGATTGCAGAGGTTCCGGAGACAGCGGATCTGGCGGTTATCTCCGTGGGGAGGGATCGGGTTATGCCGATGTTTGAACAGTGCGTGCAGGCCGGTATCCGACGGGTAATCATCATCAGTCAGGGTTTTGCAGATGCCGACCAACGGGGTGTGGAATTGCAGGAACAGATTACCACGCTTGCTCGGGAGAACGGGGTGCGCGTACTGGGACCCAATACCATAGGGTCACTCAACAATTTCAGGCATTTTTCCACCGGTTTTGTCGATCTGGCGATTCCCGAAAAGGTTTATCCCATTTCAGTAGTAACCCAGACCGGTGTGATTCTGGTTGCTTCCTCAGGCTTCACTTATAAAAGCTGGGGAAAAGCTATTGATATCGGTAACAGTTGCGACGTCGATTTTGTTGATGCGCTGGAGTATTTTGCCGATGATCCTGATACCAAGGTGATCGCTATTCACATGGAAGGCATTAAACGCGGTCGGGAGTTTCTGGAAATAGCCTCCAGGATTGCTTTGAAGAAGCCGGTAATAGTGTTAAAAACAGGCCGCAGCAAGGCGGGCGCCGAGGCGGCGGTTTCCCACACCGGCTCTCTTGTTGGTGAAGACGATATATTCAACGCTGCCTTCAACCGTGCCGGAATCATTCGCGTAAAGGATGGATCTGAACTGAGAGATGCCGTTCACGCTTTACTATTTCTTCAGGAGATGGAAGGACCAAGGTTAGGGGTTATATCGGTCACCGGCGCCGGCGGTATTATGGCTGCTGATGCTTGTGAGGACTTTGAATTGGTGTTGGCGGATATTCCCCCCGGTTTACCGGATAAACTGACGGAGGGAGCTCCGAAATGGATACATATCACCAACCCCATCGATATCTGGCCGGTGGGTATGATCGGAGGCAACTTCCGCGAAGTTTACGAAAAAGCCATGACCGATTTGCTGAAGTCGCCGGATGTGGACGGGGTTCTGGCGATTATTATTGCTCCGAGTTCCCCGCTTCATCCCAATGACTACATGGCTGAAGTCGTGGCGGCGGCTCGACGGGAGGCTGGTAACCGCAAACCGATTGCCATGTGTATATACATGGATGGTGCGTCTTCCATAATCGATCAGTGCGAATCTATCGATGCCGTAGCGTGCTTTGACTCCATCGAGCAAGCCGTAAGGGGACTATCCTTCTGCCATCGCTACCACCAGATACGGCGGCGAAAGATGCCTTCTATAAAAAGTTTCTCTTTTAATCGGCAGCATGTGGATGCTTTACTTACAAAAGGCAGGGATCAGAAAATCCTTTTGGAAGAAGATGCCCTTCGTTTGTTAGCTGCTTTTGGAATTCCTGTGGCGAGAGGTATCGTGGCCGCCAGCCTGGAGGAGTTGACAGCCGAGGCAGAGAATTTCACCTATCCGCTGGTTCTAAAGCTGGCAGGCAGTGCCTTTGTTCATAAGAGCGAGTGGGGCGGTGTAATAACCGGAATTGAAAACGTCGATGGACTTCGCAATGCCTTTCATGAAATAGTAGACAACGTACGTCTTCGCAACCCTGATGTCCGGATTGAGGCGTTCCAATTGCAGGAGCAGGCAAAAGGGTTGGAACTGCTCTTTGGGTTGAAACAGGATCCTCAGTTCGGTCAGGTAATCGCCTGCGGCATGGGAGGAATTTATACTGAAGTGTTCCGTGATATTAGCCGGGAAATTGTTCCTGTTGATCGCGTGCAGGCTGAAAAAATGCTGAAAACATTGAAAATGTATCCGTTATTGGCAGGGATACGAGGTCAAGAAGGTGTAAACATGGAAGCGCTTCTCGACGTCCTGGAAAGACTTTCTTTTCTGGCTACCGTGGTCCCTGACATTGCGGAGCTGGATATCAATCCGCTGATTGCAGCGGTGGATGGCTGCAAGGCGGTGGATGCCAGAATCCTGTGGTGATATTCTGGATTGAGAAACCGAGGACTTTCAGAAATATGATTCTTCGAGCAAATAATGTCATTCTGAATTTATTTCAGAATCCCGTTCAGAATCCCAAGAGACCCTGAAACAAATTCAGGGTGACACTAAGTTTGCGGTCGGGTGTAAGACCCGACCCTACAATCTCGTTCCACTGTAAATCTCTCAGAATATGATTGAAAATTACTTAAAACATTTGGAGAACAAGCCCCTCTATGTCGTTGGCGGGGCCATCAGGGATAGAATCTTAAAAAGATACTCCTCCGACATTGATATTGTGCTTCCTTACGGCACACATGAAGTGGCTGTCGATTTTGCAGATAAGACGGGAGGGGCCTATATTTTACTTGATGACGAACCTCACCAAAAAACAGAGCGAGTTGTTATTAAGTCATATGATGAAACTTTCGTATTCGATTTTACGAAGATGCGCGGGGCATCTATCAAGGAAGACCTGGAAAAAAGAGACTTTACCATCAATGCCATGGCACTTCCGCTTGTGGACTATCTGGAAGACCGGCTTGATTTATTGATTGATCCTTTTGATGGTCGGGATGGCATTCGCGGGAAGAAGATAGAAATGCTGACCGAAGGGTCTTTCAAGGATGATCCGCTTCGAATGCTTAGGGCATTACGTTTTGCCGGGCAGCTTGGTTTTTCGGTAGATATGAAAACCCGGAAAAGTATTATCCGGAATCGCTGTGAATTGAAGAAGGTTTCGTGGGAGAGAATCAGGGATGAATTTTTTAAGATCCTCTCTCTGTCCCCTTGCACCCCATATATTGTTGATATGGATGGTCTCGGGCTTCTTGAGGAGATTTTGCCGGAGATTTTGTCCATGAAGGGGGTGTGCCAGAACGGTTACCATCATCTTTACGTCTGGGAACATATACTTCTCTCTCTTAAGAATATCGATATCGTGATGAATAATCCCGAGGATTATTTTGCCGGATATTCTCTGAATTTGAAAGAGTATCTTAAAACCGAATTAGTTTTAGGGAGAAGCAGGGATAGTATTATAAAGCTGGCAACATTGCTTCACGATTCTGGAAAACCTGAGACTGCAAGCAAAAACGTTGATGGCTGTGTCAAATTTATTGGACATGAGGATGCAGGCAGCAAGATAGCGGAAAAAGTTGCCCGGCGCCTGAAGTTGAGCAACAAAGAAATTAGTTTTGTGAAGGATTTGGTTGGGAATCATATGCACCTGATTAACTTTTCTTTTCTTGACTCGCTTTCTCAAAAGGGTGTCCTGCGCTTTTTCAGGAAAAATCCTGAAGAATTCTGGGCGTATTTTATATTGTTTCTCGCAGATTCTATGGCGGCTCTTGGTCCGGATGTGCCGGGAGACAGGGTGTCAGAAAACAAGAAGATGACAAAAGAGATGCTCGACAAATATTATCACGAGTTCAAACCTCGAAGTGAGAAACCACGTTTGGTTACGGGGCAAGATTTGATTGACAAGTTTGATCTTTCCCCCGGTCCGTTTTTAGGCAGAATACTCACAAAGGTCGAGGAATTTCGGATTGAGGGACGCATAAAAGACAGGGAAGAAGCCCTCAGATACGTGGAAGAAATTATTGGTAACAACTGATAAGAAAACAAATAATATGGTTCAATAAATCAGGTATAATATTGTGCGTAATCTAAGTTTTTACGAGACCGTCAATAATGTCATTCTGAATTTATTTCAGAATCCCAAGAGACCCTGAAACAAGTTCAGGGTGACACTAAGTTTGCGGTCGGGTGTAAAACCCGACCCTACAATCCTAAACTCGCTCTTCTAACTCAAAAGGAATAATAGATGTTTGTCAGAGTTGCTATAAACATACCAACGGATAAGACTTTCATATATTCTGTTCCGGGAGAGCTTGAAAAGGAAGTTACTACGGGTAAACGTGTCCTTGTGCCTTTTGGGAAGAGGAGGGTGACCGGCTATATACTGGAATCAATGGATATAGCCGATAGAGAAAAAACCAAAGACATAATAGAAATACTGGATATGGAACCGCTCTTTAACGAAAGTGATCTCAAATTTTATAAATGGGCATCTGACTATTATATATATCACCTTGGAAAATTGCTTGGGAGTATTTTGCCCCACGGGATAGATGTAGAGAGTTATATGTGGCTTATGCCTGCAGGGGAAAGTGTTGGAAATGGGAGAGGACAAAAATTATCTTCGGTACAGTACAGGATCATTGAAATCCTGAAAGACTATCCGAAGGGGCTTCCTCTGGACAAATTAAAAAAGGTACTCGGTGGAAAACAGGTGTACCGGGATTTGAAGGTGCTCCAAAACGCAAAACTCATAACTATAGAGGACAGACTCAAAAAACCGGACATAAAAACAAAGAAAGAGAAGATAATAGCTCTGTGCCGCGATGGTTTGTCTGATGTGAAGCTGACCGAAAAACAGGGTAAGGTCGTTAATTACCTCAGTCGGCATGGAGAAACATCGATTTCCCTCCTGAATCGGGAAATTAAAAATGTTTCCGCTGTTATCCGGAGTTTGGAAAAGAAGGGAGTTGTCAGTGTCTCCGAGATGGAAGTTTACCGGCGCCCCGGACAGGGGCCGGAGATAGGAAGAGATGAAACAGGATTGATTCTCAATAAGGAGCAAAAAGCTGCTGTGGAAAAGATTGTCCGTAGCATAGCGTCAGGAAAATTTTCACCACACCTGCTTCACGGTGTTACCGGAAGCGGGAAAACAGAGGTCTACCTCAATGCCATAGAAGAGACCATGAAACTGGAAGGAAACGTCATTTTCCTTGTTCCTGAAATAGCTCTTACACCACAATTGTTGAGCAGAGTTAACAGGAGATTCAGTAATGATGAAATAGCCATTCTCCACAGTGGAATTTCGAGGAGTGCGAGATATGATCAGTGGAGGAGGATACAGAGTGGAGAGATAAAGATTGTTGTTGGTGCCAGGTCGGCCATATTTGCCCCTGTGAGAAACTTGAAATTGATAGTAGTTGATGAAGAGCACGATACGTCCTACAAGCAGGATGATCGTATGCCATATAACGCTCGTGATCTGGCGATAGTGAAGGCGAAACTGAACGCTGCGGTTGTTGTACTGGGTTCTGCAACTCCAGGGATTCGCACTTATTATAATATAAAGGAAAAACAATATAGATATCTGAGTTTACCCAGGAGAGTAGAAGACAAGCCCCTTCCGCAGATTGAGATAATTGATATGAAGGATGAAGAAGATAAAAATGGCAGAGTTCCTATCATCTCACGTTTCCTGAGATCTGCGATTCAGGATACACTTAAAGCCGGAAAACAATCACTCCTTTTTTTGAACAGAAGGGGTTTCAATACTTTTCTGTGCTGTCTTGACTGCGGCCATGTGTTCAGGTGTTTAAACTGTTCTGTTTCAATGACGCATCATGCAGGTGACGGTTCTCTTAAATGTCATTATTGTGATTACTCTATAAAAATCCCTCATCGCTGCCCCTCCTGTCACGGAGGAAAGATAAAGAGTTATGGTGTGGGAACAGAAAAGGTAGAGGTAGAGGTTTCGATGTTCTTTCCACAGGCCAGGATAGAAAGGATGGACAGTGATACAACTGTGAAAAAGGGAGCACATAACAGGTTGCTCAAGGCTTTGGACAGAGGAGACATTGACATACTTATAGGTACCCAGATGATCACAAAGGGCCATGATTTCCCAAACATTACCCTTGTCGGTGTGGTGTCAGCCGATACATCTCTTAATATTCCCGATTTCAGGGCAGCGGAAAGGACATTTCAGCTCATAACACAGGTTTCGGGAAGAAGTGGAAGGGGAGATTCTCCCGGCAGGGTTATTGTTCAGACTTTCAGTCCGGAACATTATGCCATAAAGAGGGCAAGAGAGAATGACTATACGAGATTTTACGAAGATGAAATATCCCTACGACGTGAAATGAGCTATCCACCTTTCTCCAGGATGGTGAATCTGCGTTTATCGAGCATAAAAAAGGACAGGATAGCTGAAGGCGCCGGAAGTATAGGGGTTCTTGCAAGGAAGTTTTCCGGAAAAGAGGTGGAGGTCATAGGCCCTGCGGAAGCCCCTATCGCCAAAATCAAGGGGAGATACAGGTGGCATATCCTTCTGAAGGGGAAAAAGGTTAAGGCACTACATACACTTGCCAGGAATATACTGACAAAAAACGGGGAAGGCGGCCTGGATATCAAGGTGGACGTAGACCCTGTGAATTTTATGTAAGAAGGAACGTGCCCTCTTTTTGCTAATTGGCGGGTGAATGGGGTCAGGTCTTGCAATGCAACAATTAATCGGTTATAATATTTTTCATGTCGAGGCCATTGCGCATAGAATTCCCCGGTGCTGTCTATCATGTTACCTCACGTGGTAATGCACGCCAGGATATCTTTCTTGATGATCAGGATAGGGGTACATTTCTTGATGTTTTGTCTTCTGTTGTAGAGCGGTTTAACTGGCTTTGCCATTCCTATTGTCTCATGAGTAACCACTATCATGTTGTTATCGAAACTCCCGAAGGAAATCTTTCTCGGGGAATGAGACAACTCAACGGTGTTTATACCCAAAAGTTCAATCAACGGTATAAGCGTGTAGGCCATTTCTTTCAAGGGCGGTATAAGGCGATTCTGGTGGAGAAGGAAAGCTATTTATTGTCATTATGCCGTTATGTGGTATTAAATCCGGTAAGGGCAGGTGTAGTCGGCCAGCCTGAATCGTGGCACTGGAGCGGCTATAAGGCTACCGTTGGCGATGTTGCGAAACCTTCGTTTTTGACTATTGACTGGATTCTTTCACAATTCGGGGAAAGTAGGGATGATGCCATAGGTCACTATAGAAGGTTTGTTTTGGCTGGTGTGCAGAAAGAGTCGCCGTGGAATGATTTGAAGGGGCAGATACTACTGGGATCGGAGACTTTTATTGGCCGAATCGGGGAGCAGATAAAAGGAAAAGAAGGTTTTAAAGAGATACCCCGGGTTCATCGGTATGCGACGAGGCCGCCGCTTCAAGATTTATTAAAGGTGCAGCAGGATAAGGGTAGGCAGAAAACGGATGAAACGATTTATATAGCGTATGCCACGTATGGATATACCTTAAAGGAAATTGCTGATTATCTGGGTGTTCATTATGCAACTGTAAGCCGGGCGATAAAGCGGATAGAAGGTTATAACAAAAAAGGGTAAGCTATGCTAAATGTTGCAATGCAAGACCTTACCTTCTTTTCTCTTTTCAAAATAGATTAGCTATTTTTCCTAAAAGACATTTTAGAGCTTGTCAATTTTTTAGTTGAATTTTTCAAAGTGACTCCTACAATATATTTCTCAAGTATTTTCTAAGCAGCAAATTTCAATTCTTTATCATCAGACTGTTCGTTTTCAATCGTTGCCATGACATCAGAAATAAAGGCG
>JAUSPI010000145.1 GCA_030655775.1 Syntrophales bacterium | reverse complement strand
TCCTCCTGAGGCCTTCCTGATCGATCTTATTTGCGAGAAATAGATCCCTTTGTGCCTGTACGTATCCCTTCAAATCGACAGTTACTATCCTGGGGGCAAAGTAATGGTGATACCCCGCCACACAGGAAAGTGATATTATCAGGCTGATGACAATTGCAGATATAGCGTAATATAAAGAATGGTGTTTTTTGTCATTTTTATCGTTTTGCATAAACTTTCCCCCTCCTATTGTATATGAACATCAGTGCCACTAATATTTGACGGGATCAGTGAACTTTTTTAATTTTCATGAGATAATTATTATACTGAGGCTCGGGCAGAGCCTTCAGGCGTCAACGTGGTCCGATGGGACGTGCGTTGCCTGAGAAGCCCTCCTCCTTAAGGGGGGGGATGGGAGTGTCAATCTTTGCCAGGGGACTGGCACTGTGTTTCGTTTGGGCGAAGAAATATACTGCTGGCAGGGAATGTATAATTAGTGATGATAATTCACGGTATATTCATTTTTGATCTTTCAGGCTTGCTCGTTTAATAGCATCTGTTCCGAACTTGTCGGTTATGGTGTCGATTGCCTGATCAAGTTTTTCCCAGTTGGAGCTTTTTGTGTCATCGCGCTCAAAGATGTCAATCTGTATCGGTTCAGCTTTGAGAACAAGGTTCGACGCTCCAACACCAATCAGCCTTACCTTCTTGGGCATCCCGTAGTTTTCAAGTAATTGAAAGGCTTCCCTGATAATAACTTCAGAAGATTGTGTCGGGTTTTTAATGGTAACGCTTCTTGTAATCTGTTTAAAATCTGAGTGTTTTATCTTAATGCTGATAGTTTTTGCCCTTACTTCCAATTTCCTAAGTTCTCTTCCGATTTTTTCCGCCTGCTTCAAGATATATTTCTTGAGTACCTGTTTATCGTCTGTATCTTCGAGAAGAGTTTCTTCGGAGCTGACTGATTTTGTCTCAGCAGTAGGTGTTACGGCTGATCTGTCAATACCGTCGGCAAGTTCCATTAGCCTGTGGCCAAATTTACCGAACTTTTTTACAAGTATTTCTCCGGGGTATTTTTTCACATCGCCGAGGGTCTTGATCCCCAGCAGTTCGAGTTTACTATGAGTATTCTTCCCAACACCGGGGACCTTATGAATCGGGAGGGTTTTTATAAACTGTTCGACGTTCTCCGGCACAATGATTGTCAATCCATCGGGCTTATCCATATCCGATGCAATTTTTGCCAGAAACTTGTTCGGTGCAGCTCCCAGTGAACAGGTCAGGTTCAATGTCTCTTTTATTCTTTTCTTGATACTGAGGGCACTTTCCCTTACCCCTCCCAAAAGCCTTTCACAGCCGGTAATATCAACATAGGCCTCGTCAATCGAACTCGGTTCAACAAGTGGAGAGAATTCGCAAAGGATGGACATGATCTTTGCTGACAATTCTTTGTAGCGGCCCATCCTGGGCGGAAGAAATACAGCTTCGGGACATTTCTGCCGTGCCTGAAACACCGGCATAGCAGAATGGACTCCAAACTTTCTGGCCTCGTAATTTGCAGCAGATACAACACTGCGTTCGGACTGCCCAGCTACGATCACACACTTGCCCTTCAGCTGAGGATTATCCAGCTCTTCCACAGAGGCGTAGAAGGCATCCATATCTATGTGTAGAATCATGTGATTGGTGAGAACCTTTTATAAGGATTTTATGTTCCCGTTTTTTTTTAGGACCAGTACGGCAATTATAAATCCTTTTCTCGTTATGATCTATGCAAATTTTCGGTCATGGCTAACAAGACGATCACTTGGCTGGTTACCTTTTTTATAAGATGAAGACGGTGGGGAAAGATCCTCGCGAATATTCGGGATGCCCTGTCACTCCCAACGGGAACGACAGGGCGGTTATTGCCCGGGTTCGTTCGTGAAGCCCCCGAGACTTCAATTACTGCCGGGATGCTTCCGGAGCTGGTGGGACCGTTTTCGTAGCCGACCTCTTTGAGCCACCAGGCGGGATAGAACACGGACTGGGCGATGCCCGCCCTGGTGTTCAGGTAGCCCCATCGTTATATTTGATGTAGAGGTGTTCGGCAAGCTTCCACCATTCATGGAGCACCTTCTCGGCGATATTTTCTGAATGCCAGGTCAGAAGGGCGCGGGCACCATTTTTGTCTCTCTGCTTCCAAAGGGCTACTGCCTGAGCCTCCAGCTCCCGCTGCGCTCCGAAGGCACCGGCTTCAAAGCGATCTCTCACTGCGTGTACATCCTTGATCATGTAAGAATACTTGAGCATGGCGTAGTTGGCCACATAATTGAAGGCAATCCACATGCTGTCCCGTTCTAATTCCAGGATGTCGCCCCGTTGTATGGATTCGGGCAATGTTGTTGCACCGGCGTAAAAGGGCATCAGCACGGCGGTGGCGGGTCGGTCCGGACCGAACCAGGTCAGTCTCCGCCGATCGGATCCGGCAGCCATTTCCGTGACTGATTCACGTAGGCGTAAACGCACCGGTAGATATTGAGTGGCCGCTCGAATTCCCCGTTGATAGGGGTAAGACGTCCTTCTTTATCGGCCATGCCCTCGGCCTGCCCCTCAAAACGGTTGGGATTGCCGAAGGGACCGGCTGCCAGACCTTTTGTCAGATCAAACTCGCTACCCTCGTAATTGTCCCGGTGTATGGCAAAGATATTGCTCACGGTCAGTTTCTGATCAGGCTTGATAGTGAAGGGATATTTTTTCGTGAACGCCCCTTCTACCCATGCGGGCAGGTTCAGTGAGGGTGCGACGAGGGACTGAGCCCGCCAGACGCGCCTCAGGGAGTAATAGGGGTGATGAAATTCGCCGTCACCATAGACACTGGTCCAGTCAAGGGGACCGTCTTCGGGCTTCCACCAGCCCTTCTTCTTTGCCACTTCAAAAATATTACGGGAGTACATCATGTCTTTAGCACCTTTGACCACCTCCCGGATGCGAAACTGGTTAGCTGCCACAAAGAAGCCGTCGTCAGGCACACGCTGCGCTACCCAGACGCCGTCTGTCCCGTTCATATCATAGCCGCACATCTCCATGACCCAGCCCTCTTTCGGATCGGCGACGGCCAGTGTTTCGCCCGTTCCGTAGTAACCATATTTCTCAATGAGTTCACCCATTAGCTTTACGGCCTCCCGGGCAGTCTTGCACCGTTCCAGGGCCACGCGGGAAAGTTCTGCCGAATAGAAGAGACGCTTCCCCGGTTCCGGTTCCGGGTGCACCTTGGCCTTATCGGTACATTCGCCGATTGATAGCTGGTGCTCGTTCATGATGCCGTAATTGGCGTCAAAGTAGGCGTAGGTGGGATACCTGGGGGATGAATCCCAAGGGCACGCTGGGCGGCACACCGGGCGTGTCATAGGCTGGTCCCCGGTCCCTGGTCATGATCCGCTGGGTCTCGCTGGCACCCCACTGGGGTTTAAAATCCAGGGCGCAATTGGAATAGAAAACGGGCCGCAATGCGCCGGTTTTGTGGTCCATGGCCGGAACGTAGATCAAGCGGGGGTCGTTCAGGCCGTCGTCTGAATGGGATACCATAACCGATCCGTCGGCCGATGCCGTCTTGCCTGTAACCGTGATGGTGCAGGCATCCGCCTGTCCGTAAACCATCAAACCGGCAAGTAACATTATTGCTACAAGTATTTTCTTCATTGCCTTTCCTCCCTCAAACGCAAAAAGATTGCCTGTTTAAATAACTGTGGTGTTACACTTACCGCTCCGTGGGCCATTCGTGCGAATAAGATACATTGCTGTGCGCGACATTCGGCAAAAAGGAAGCTCTTATTGCCTTTTTTAAATTACGCGTCGGCTTCAGAACATCCAAGGTCTCTAAGCTTCCTGCCTTTCTTCAGATTGATCTCAAGCTTTTCAAGTGAAACGCCTTTGGTCTCAGGAGTATATCCTCCTATCAGCACAAACCCGAGAAGGCAGAAGAACGCGAAAAAAAAGAACAGAGTAGATCCGCCCCATTTTTCCATAAAGCTTAATGAGAACCTGACAACAAAGTAATTGCCGATCCAATTGGCCATTGTTGTAACAGTAAGACCGAAGTCTCTGGCTTCCAATGGGAATATTTCCGCGCAGATTACCCAGATTAGCGGCCCTAAAGAGAAACCGAATGCAAGCAGATAAACAAGACAGGAACCGAGTATAACTGTCTGTCCTAACCTGTGTACCTGCATTCCTCTTTCAATTCTCATAAATTCAGTGCCCAGAAACAGTAACGTAATAATCATCAGGATCAGTCCCATATAAATAATAGGTTTTCTCCCCCATTTGTCACAGTAGAAAATAGCGATCAGGGTAGCAAGCATATTAACAAGCCCGCAGGCTACTGTGGCCACACTGGGATTATTAAATCCGGCCTTCTCGAAAATTATTGTAGAATAGTAAATCACACAGTTGATCCCGCTAAGTTGCTGCAGTAACTGAAGAAGGATGCCGAGAATGATTATTTTGGCAAAATAAGATTTACCAAGCATAGCAACCACACCCATCTTCTGTGAACCTTCCCCCTGTTCAAGGTTTTCCCTGATTTCCGTCAGTTCATTTTTAATCTCAGCTTCAGTTTCTCTGGTTTTAGTAAGGACATCTTCAGCTTCTTTTTCTCTGCCTTTGAGCATCAGCCATCTTGGAGATTTAGGAATAGTAAACACGGAAATCAGCATTATAATAGCCGGTATGCAGATAATAAAAAGCATCAGTCTCCATGGATCATCGCTGGTGGAAGTCTTGCCTATTAAAGTATTGCTTACATAAATAGCAAAAATACCGATAGTAATACTAAACTGATAAAGGGAGATATAACCGCCCCTGAGTTTAGCGGGAGCAATTTCAGAAAGGTAGAGCGGTACTACGAAGGAAGCACATCCTACAGCAAGCCCCAGGCATACTCTGGTAAAGTAAAGAACAGTCTCTGAGTGTGTGTTTGAACCCCAGACAGTGAATATCGAAAAAAACAGTGCTGCTAAAAGAAGAGTGTTTTTACGTCCAATGGCTTTTGAAATAAAACCGCTTAAGAATGCACCGATTATCGCGCCTATCAGAATAATACTCGCGAATGATTCACCCTGAGCTGTTGTCCAATTGAAGGTTTTCTGAATAAAGCCCAGAGACCCGTTGATAAACCCCTGATCCAAACCAAACAGCAGTCCGCCAAGGGAAGCTGTCACGCAAATCCAGAAAACTTTTGTTTTTGCCTTTGTGTTTACTGCCATTTGGTTCCTCCTCGTTTTCAGTATTTTTGTTTGTTAATAGCTTTCTTTATATCACGTTTTATTTTTTTCAGACGACGCGGCTACTGCAGCTATAATGGCTGCGCCCTTACCGGAGCCATCTTTGGAATGAACTAATGTTATTTTTTCCGCTTTTTCGCCGTACAGTTTTTTGAATACATCCGTCATTTTAGCTCCAAATCCGGGGTATTTCTCAAAGAGTGAACCGTCAATGCCAACAGTGTGCATATCCTTAAGTTCCGGATCAATCCAGGTAATTACCGCGGAGATGGCAGCCGCGCCAAGCCTGGCCGCTCTGGCTGATACAAATTCGCACAGACGTTTTAGTATTGTTTTGTCGTGAAGAGTAATGTTTGAAATTACATTATTGTTAAGAAATTCTTCCGCTTCGCCAAGATTTGTTGTTTCATCTCCTTCAATCAGGGACATATGCTCTGTCTTCAACGAATCTTTTTTCTTAAAACTTTCAGCGGCGTCGGATTCATTTAAAAATATGAGGTCTCTCTTTATCAAATCTATTAAAATAAGCCTTGTGATCTCACCCAGATACATACCGGATACCATTTTTTCAAGGTACATGGCGCCTGGATGAACTGAAGCCTCGTCCAACTGTTTATCGTAACATGTCAGCCTGAGTTTATCGAAATTGCCCCATTCCATATTGATAATCATATACCCTTCAGGATCCAGTCCTCTCAATTTCGGTATATTCGAGAGCTTTTCCCGATAACACGCGTTAGTTCCGGTGCCCATTATAACGCCCAGGTCACAGGTGGGGTCGGTATAGCTTTTAGCAACCAAAGTACCTACAGTATCGTTGGCAAGGGCCGCGACTTTAATACAGCTAATATTCTTCCTTCTCAAAGCTTCATTCAACAGTATTATAACATCTTCGCCTTCTACTCCTTTTGCTGTAAAACCTTTTGTCCAGACTATAAGCGTACCAGCGGCAATGTTTATCTGTTCTACAGGAAAAGAAAAAGTAAACGCGAGGTCATAGAAGTTTTTTCTGTCAATATTATTTTCAGTCAGGAAGGAATCAATGCAGCCGGCAATAAAATCAAAAAGCTGCACCCCTGTTCCCTGCATGTCTTTTTTCTGAATGGCAAATTTGCTAACAGCCAGAACACTTGAGTTCCCCTTACCGTCAAGTTCGACCGCAAGCACTCTAAAGTTTGTGCCGCCAAGATCAAGTGCGATAAACCTACCCTTTTCATTTCCCTTCGGCCTGTCAACAAATGAAGGTATCATCTTCAGGGAACTTTCATGACCGGAAAGGCCTTTCTGCATTTCCGCGTGAAAGTCTGTAATAATAACTTTGATATCGTTCAGTGAGATTGTAAAAAGCTTTTCTAAATATGAAACAAATTCTTCACAGGCAATAGGCGAGGACTTAATCATTGATTCCTCCATTTCTCAAATTAATTTTACGGGGCTACGAATTGAGGGACGTCCGTCAACAAGTAATTACCTCAATCTATAAGTTTGTAATCGGTTATTTTAGCGATCTGCTCACCCCTTCGCACGGCATGGGCGTGAACTTATCTGCCTGTGCGTTGCACACAGACAGGTGGGGTAAAAGTTCCCTATACGTTAACCCTGCTAATGGGTTGATATATTAGCAAAAGTATTAGCCAAAGGCAAGGGCGTTTCCGTGAGGAAGGTTTGAAGGAAACCGGAGTGCAAAGCTATGAGCCAAGCCTGCCCCGGACTTGATCCGGGGAGCAGAAACAGCATATAAGGCCAAGTCTCCGGGTAAATTAGCACAACATAACGAAGCCCTGTACGTAATTTAACATTTGCGACCCATTTTTCCTTTCGTAAACCAAAAGAGTTGGCAGCCTAAAATCATGTCTCCCCGGTAAAATCCTGAAAAAACACCCTTGCTTTTCGATATGTCTCTGTTAAGATAAAAGCCCATCGATAACCAAAATCCCTGTCATTAGTATAAGCGGCGGTAGCATTAGTGTGAAAAGGCCTGCGATTTAGAGGATGCTGAGAATGGAAGAAAAACCGAGAGATGAATCGGAGGGGAAACCCAAACAACCAAAGAGTGCGAAACGATTCATTTTACCCCTCCTGGCGCTGGTGTTCCTGTTGTTTGTCGTAGGACGCTTGGTCCATCTGATGAAGACACATGACGAGTTGTATCGCCAATACACATTCCGTGTCACGCGTGAACTCGTCAAGACTGTTACCTGGGCCAAAGCTCTGCTGGAAGAAAAGGGAGAGAAAGCCTTTCCGCTTCTGGATAAGATGAAGTCTCACCAGTTTGGCCTGTATTTATACGTTTATCGTTCATCGGATGGCATGTGCCTTTACCATGGAGAGAACCCCGCGCTGGTTGGCACACGGTTGGACACGTTTACCGATCAGCTTGGGAAGCCGTTGCATAAACTGATTTCCCACGAGATAAAAAATCCGCTCAACCGGCACGGTTGGGTTCATTTCTACTGGAATCGGCCGCATGGCCTTTTCCTGGAATGGAAATCCGCATGTAATCTCGCGGTGAGGTTGCCGGATGGCACTGAATGTTACGTTGGCGGAGGTCATTACGATATCGGCGCTGAACTGGAGTTTGCACGAATTGCGGTAACGGATGCCGAGCACCTGCTGAAGACACGCGGCAAGGAGGCTTTAGATGAACTGCTTACCCCGGCCGGTCCGTATTTTTTCCACAACACGGCCGTCTTCCTGTTACGTGAAAATGGAAAGTCGATTATCGATCCGGTTTTGAAGAAACGCTATAAGCGCGACTTGCTGGAATTCCAAGACGCAGTCGGGCATTATCCGTTCAAGTACCTTTTACGGAGATTAAAGACTGAGAACGAGGCACAGGTTGTGCTGTATGCGCACTCTCCCCTGTCGATGAACAATCAGAAGAAAATCATTTACGCGCGACGCTGCACGATGGGGGAAGAACCGGTTATCGTTGGCACGGTGATCGACGCGCCCCACAGCGCCTGGTGGCGGTAAGGAGCGACACAAATGGCATCAGCAAAACCGGATACTGAATTGGTTTACGGGCAGAATGACGTGCCGCCGGCAGGTCACCTGATCCTGTTGAGCCTTCAGCAGGGAATGTTACTGATACTCGGCACCATGCTTCCCGTGCTGTTGGTCAAGGAATTCGGCGGGTCGACGGAAATGGCCATTACTATGGTCAGCCTGACCATGATAATTTCCGGGGTAGGAACCATTATCCAGGCTGTGCGCCTGCGCTGGATTGGTTCCGGTTATCTTTGTCCGAACATTGGCGGGCCTTCATATCTGGCATTATCCATTACTGCCGTTATCCAGGGTGGTTTGCCGCTGATGCAGGGAATGCTGGTTTTTGCCGGCATTATTGAGATGTTTCTCTCAAGGGTTGTTTCACGATTGCGCTCCCTGTTCCCGCCGCTTGTGGTGGGAATGACGGTCATGATGGTAGGAGTTAGTATTATACCGATGGCTTTTTCCAACTTTTGCGGTTCGCCCGTTGCCGGTGACGAGGTTATCTGGCAGGATATCGCGGTGGGGTGTGTGACGCTGATGGTGATAGTTGGGTGCAATCTTTGGGGAAAGGGACAGGTAAAGCTTTATTGCCTGCTGATCGGTATTTTTGTCGGATGGGGGGTGGCACTTTGTATTTCTCCTTTTGATCCGGTCCAATACCAGATGCTCGGCGAAGTTCCTGTGTTCGCCATTCCATTTAAGGGGCTTTCGCAGTTTCGCCTGGCCTTCGACTGGTCGCTTGCTCTGCCTTTTCTGGTGATTTCCATTTGCGGATCGCTCAAGTCGTTCGGCAACCTGCTCGCGGCGCAGAAAATCACGCGCCCGGATCTGGAAAAACCGGACATGAAACCGATTGCGGGCGGATTGATGGCCGACGGATTAAGTACGGCGATGGCCGGTTTGATAGGAGCCGTTGCGGTTGACACTTCTTCCAGTAATGTGGGGCTTGCCGCGGCAACGCGTGCCGTGAGTCGCTGGATTGGCGTCTGTGTTGTCAACAAATAGAACTGTCCGGTTTTGTAGCAAATGAATTGTCCGCTTTTTGTTGTCCAGGGAGAGCCATGAAACAGGGAGTCATAGGAGGTGTTCCCGGGACAGGTGGCGAGCGGCGGACTTACGCTGCCTTTCCC